>JADFZP010000086.1:4563-9658 GCA_015232485.1 Alphaproteobacteria bacterium | reverse complement strand
TCGCCCCTCGCCGGAACTCAGAACACCGCGCCGCGATTGTGCAGTTCCCAGGTCATGTTCAACGTCTTGACCGCGTCGTCGAGGGTATGGAGTCCGCGCTCCTCCAGCGCGTCGATCAGACGCAGCAGCAGGGCGGCGGTGACCATGGCGTCGCCTAAGGCGGTGTGGCGGTCGGTCACGTTGATGCCGTAGCGTTCGGCGATGGCGTCGAGCGACTGGTTGTCCTTCGACCCGTCGACCCAGGACGACAGCAGCATGGTGTCGAGCACCGGGTTGTCGAAGGTCACCCGGGCGTCCCGCTCGCGCATGCGGATGAATTTGAGATCGAAGGCCGCGTTGTGGGCCACCAGCACGGCGTCGGCGCAGAACGCCTTGAACTGCGGCAGCACCACGCCGATCGGCGGGCGATCGGTGACCATCGAATCGGTGATGCCGTGGAACTTCACCGATTCGGGCGGGATCGGGCGGCCGGGATTGACGATGCGGCTGAAGCTCTCGCCGGTCAGGATGCGGCCGTTGACGATCCGCACCCCGGCGATCGAGACGATCTGATCGCCCTGCGATGGCGACAGCCCGGTGGTCTCGGTGTCGAACACCACATAGGTCAGGCTGCGCAGCGGGATGGCGCCGCGGTTGCCGATGTCGCGATCCTGCCCCAGCAGGTCGAAATCGAAGAATTCCGGGCGGGCGGGCACCGAATCCTCGGATGTCTCGCGCTTCGCCTTAGCCTCGGCCGAGGCGCCGCTGGCCAGCGGCAGCCACAGCCAGGAGACCCCCTCGCGGGTCCCCTGCTCCAGCGTCGAGGAATGATGCATCAAGGCGTCGCGCACCGTCATGCCGCCCAACGCGCCGGCCAGCGGCCGGTCGAGCAGCCGGGCCAGATCGCCCGCGCTTAGCGGATCGCCGCGCCACATCACCTCGAGTCGAGCCCCGCCGTCGCGCGATTCGGCCTCGAGATCGAAGGCCGTGCCATCGGTCCCCTCGGCGGCGGCGCGGATCAAAGCCTCGAGCACCAGCACCAGGGTGTGGCTGTCGCCGTGCAGCCACACCGGCAGGCCGACCGCGTGCAGTTCGATCCCGCCGTCCTGCAAGCGGCGCACCACCAACTCGGCGAGGTCGCCGGAATGGATGTCGGCCATTGGCCACCAGCCGGCGGCGAGGCCGCGCCAATCCGCCTCGGCGCGGGCCATGGTGGTGACGAGTTTCGCCCTCTCGGGCGAGTCGGGCAGGGCGTCCAGCGGCTCGCGCAGCTCGGCCAGCAATTCGCGCAGCAGCGAATCGCGGCGACCCAAGGCGGTGATCTGGCGGGTGGCGTCGTCGAAGGTGATGACGTAGCCGGTCGCCTCGCCGCCCGCCTGGATCAGGCTCATGCGGCCCTGCAACACGGCGCCGCCATCGGCGGTGGCCGACAGGAAGGGCGCGCTCGACAAGCCATCGCGGCGATGGGTGAGAAGGTCCAGGGTATGCAGCACCGGCTCGTGCGCCACCATGCCGAACAGGCTGCGCCCCAGCCCAACCCCGCCGGTGTCGAGCAGCAACGTCGCGCCCTGGTTGTAAAGCACCACCTGATGGCGCAGATTGCAGACCAGCACGCCCTGGTGAAGGTCGTGCAGGATGGCGGCCAGACGGCCCTTCTCCTCCTCGGCCCGGCCGGTGGCGAAGGCCAGCGCCTCGGTGAACTGGCGCCGGGTCTCGGCCAGCCGTGCCCCCAAGGCGTTGACCGCCTCGGGCAGGGGTTCCAGCGCCTCCCAGCGTTCCGGATCAAGCTGGGCGGCCGCGTCGCCATGGGCCATGGCGCGCACGGCGACCGCCATCTCGGCGACCGCCTTGACCAGGCGGACCTCGACCAGCTTCCACACCGCGATCAGGGTCATCGGCGCGAACAGGACGGTGACGATGATCAGACCGGCGAAGCCTGGGCCCGGCTGGTAATTGGCCGAGATCAGGAAGGCGGCGGCGATCACCGCCACCACATTGGCCGCGAAGGCCATGGGAAGCCACAGGAACGGGCCACGGCGGCCGGGCATCGGGCTTCTCCCTTCGCGTCATCAGCGACTCGCTTCTATAACCCCGGAGTGTTCTTTCGGCAATGCGGAACCGCCGCGCCTCCCCAGCGTTGGCATCGGCGGAGGATGGCTTGAAGCGCGCGGTGCTGATCATCAATCGCCATAGCCGGCGCGGCGGCGAAGACACGTCGCGCCTCGCCGCCCGCTTGCGCGCGTTGGGACTCGACCTGATCGTCGAAGAGCCGGGCGACAAACACGAGGTCGCGGGCATCCTGGCCCGCCACCGCGCCTCGGTCGATCTGGTGGTGCTGGGCGGAGGCGACGGCACGCTGTCGGCCGCGGCGCCCGCCCTGATGGCCGCCGGACGGCCTTTCGCGGTGCTGCCGCTGGGCACCGCCAACGACTTGGCGCGCACCCTGGGCGTGCCCCTGTCGCCCGAAGAGGCGTGCGCCGTCGCCGCCAATGGCCAACCGCATCCGATCGATTTGGGCGAGGTCAACGGCCATTACTTTTTCAACGTCGCCAGCCTTGGCCTGACCGCCGAGGTCAAGCGGCATCTCAGCCACGACGTCAAGCGCCGCTGGGGGGTCGCGGGCTATGCCCTGAGCGCCATGCGCGCCGTTCGCGAGGCGCGCGGCTTCCGTGCCGAGATCCATGTCGACGGCCGCCCCGCCAAACTGCGCGCCGTGCAGATCGCGGTGGGCAACGGCCGCCATTATGGCGGCGGAATGACCATCGCCTGGGACGCCCGCATCGACGACCACCATCTCGACCTCACCGCGATCGCGCCGCGCGGCCCGGCCGGGCTGGTCCTGCTGATCCCCGGACTGCGCCGCGGCCGGTTGGAGGGGCGATCCGGCGTGCTGGTCGAGCGTGGCCGCGAGATCCACATCGCCACCGACCGCTCGATGCCGGTCAGCGCCGATGGCGACGTGGTGACGCGCACGCCGGCCCATTTCCGCGTCATTCCGCGCGCCTTGACCGTCATGGTGCCGAGATCGGAGGCAAGCGATGCTGCGCAGTGAACGCGAAGTGGCGCTCAACGATCTGCTCGAGGCGGCCGACGCCGCCGCCCGCCAATACGAGCAGGCCGCCGGGACCAGCCGGCACGACGAACTGGCGGCCCTGTTCGCCGAGTTGGCGCCCGCTCGCCGCCTGCTGGAACGCCAATTGGCCGAACGGATTCGCGGCCTGGGCGCCCTGCCCCACGCGCCCGACCCCGACTTCGAGGCGGCCCGGCAGGTGGTCGCCCGCCTGCGCGCCGCCCTGTCCCCCGACGAGGAGCGCACCCTGATCCTGGAATGCGAGGAAGCCGATCGCCGCCTCGCCGAGCGGATGGGCGACGCGCTGGCCCTGGGCCTGCCCGCCGAACAGGCCGATTCGATCCGGCGCTGGCAATCCGACCTGACCGCCGCCCTGGGACGCCTCGCCGCCGCCAAGGCACGCCTTTAGGCATTGCATCCCGGCCTTTCCGACCGCACTTTCCCACGAACGAGAATCAACGGAGAGTTCCCCATGCGCTTCCTGCCCACCATGTTCGCCGCGATGATGGTCGCCGGCCCGGCCCAGGCGGGCCAGGACGGCAAGCTCGCCGCGCCCGACGCGCACGAGATGGCCCGGCGCGGCGAGTTGGTGATCGTCGACATCCGCCAGCCCGAGGAATGGAAGGCGACCGGCGTGCCGGAAGGCGCCGCGCTGATTTCGATGCGCCATCCGGGCGGAGGCCAGGGGTTCGTCGATGATCTGCTGAAGGCGGCGGGCGGCCGCGACGCGCCGATCGGCCTGATCTGCCGCACTGGAAACCGCACCGCGATGATGACCAAGGCGCTGCGGGACGCCGGTTTCACCCAGGTCTACGACATCTCCGAGGGGATGGCCGGCGGCCCCAACGGCCCGGGCTGGATCAATCGCAAACTGCCGGTGACGCCCTGCGCCGCCTGCTGAACGGGTCAGACCGCGTCCGACTCGACGCGGACCGCGCGGTCCATGTCGGCGGCCAGAATGGCGGCCTCGGTGCGGTTGCGCACGCCAAGCGCCCTTAGGATCGCCCCGACATGCAGCTTGACGGTGATCTCGGCGAGGTCGAGGGCGAGCCCGATCTCCTTGTTCGACAGACCCTCGCGCAGCAGGGCCAACACCTCGCGCTGGCGGGGCGTCAGGCTTCCGGGGCCTTCGGCGATCTCGGTCGCCACCGCGACGTCGGGACTCCAATAGGTGTCGCCCGCCATCAGGGCGCGCACCGCCTCGAGGACCAGCGCGCTGCCCGAGGCCTTGGTGACGTAGCCGCGCGCCCCGGCGGCGCGGGCGCGGCGGACGTCGCGCGGTTCGGTCGAGGCGGAAACCACCAGCACCGGCATGCCCGGATGCTGGGCGGTCAACTGCGCGATGCCGGTGAACGCGTCGGCGCCGGGCATCGAAAGGTCGACCAGCGCCACGTCGAAGCCCGACTCGGCGTCCGCGAGACGGCGCAGGGCGTCGGCATGGCTGCCCGCCTGGCTCAGCTCGAAGCCATTGGCGGCGAGCAGCAGGGCCAGCCCTTCACGAAACAAGACGTGGTCGTCGACAAGAAGGCAACGCATGCCCGGTCCAATAGCATCCGCCGTCGCCTCGCGCAATCGGGCGAACCAGCCAGCCGCCGAAATGGCCGCGAGAAGGGGTTCACCCGTTTGCGTGGCAAACACGGGACTTCCGTTCCGGGCCCCGGCGATGTATCACCGTCCGCTGCCGGAGCATGGCGCCCGGCGGTGAGAAAACGAGGTTGACGTGCCCAGGAAAGCCAACGTCGATGTGGGCGATCGCTTCAGGAAGGTGGGCCAGTTCCAGCCGCCTATCTGGGTCGTGACCCGCTTGTTCACCTTCGCGGCCGAGCCGCCCCACGCCCGCCTGGAAAAGGAGGATGATCCTTCCCAGACCATGACGGTGTCGCTGCCCGCTTTGCAGGACAGCTCCCTCTTCCGCCGCGCCTGATCGGCCGCGGCGCCATGATCCGACCGGTTGCCGCCGGTCGGATCGAATCCGGTGCTTCGCCACGCCGGACGGGCGCCCGCGCGCCCAACGACCCGCCGAACTCCGCCCCGCCCCTCGATCCG
>JADFZP010000086.1:0-4463 GCA_015232485.1 Alphaproteobacteria bacterium | reverse complement strand
GAACGAGGAGGAAATACATGGCTCTTTGGTCTAAGAAACTGGTCAGAGCGGTGGCCGTGGCCGCCACCGTGGGAAGCGTCGCCGCCGTTGGCGCCGCCCAGGCGGCCGAGAAGATCCGCTGGGGCGTCCCCATCGCCTTCGCCTCGAACCTGACCGCCTTGGGCGACACCCTTCCCTGGGTGGTCGAGCAACTTGATCGTTCAAGCGGCGGCAACATCAGCTTCAAGGTCCTTGAACCCGGCAAGCTGATCAAGGGCACCGAGGTGTTCGACGCCGTCAGCACCGGCAAGGTCGAGGCCGGCTATTCCTGGATGGGCTACGAGCAGGGCAAGGTTCCCGCCTCGACCCTGTTCGGCGCGGTGCCTTTCGGCTTCGAGCCGTGGGAATTCATGGCCTGGATGTATTACGGCGGCGGCAACGAACTGGTCCGCGAGACCTATGCGGCGCACAACGTGGTGCCGGTCTTCTGCGGCATCATCAGCCCCGAGACGGCCGGCTGGTTCCGATTCGAGATCACCTCGCTTGAACAGATCAAGGGCCTGAAGATCCGCTTCGCCGGTCTGGGCGGCAAGATCATGCAGAAGATGGGCGCCAGCGTCAGCGTGCTGCCCGGCTCGGAACTGTTCCAGGCGCTGGAAAAGGGCGTGCTGGACGCCACCGAATTCTCGCTGCCCAGCGTCGATCAGCAGCTTGGCTTCTACAAGGTCGCCAAGTTCAACTACTTCCCCGGCTGGCACCAGCCCTTCACCGCCCAGTACCTCTATGTGGCCAAGCCCGAGTGGGACAAGCTGTCCACCGAGAACCGCAGCATGATCGAGACGGCGTGCATCGCCGGCGTGACCATGTCGCTGGCCAAGTCCGAGGCGTTGCAGGGCCCGCAGATCACCCGCTTCCAGGCCGAAGGCGTGAAGGCGGTCAAGCTGCCCGACGACATCCTGCGCGAACTGAAGAAGGCGTCGGACGAGGTGATGGTCGAGGAATCGGCCAAGGACGCCCAGTTCAAGAAGGTCTTGGAGTCGCAGCGCGCCTTCGCGGCGGCCTACGCGCCGTGGAAGCAGTTCGGCTATCTTCCGCGCGACTGGAAATAATCCGATCATGACGAGCCTTTCCGACAAGGCGGGGGCGGCCGGGGAAATCCCGGCCGAGCCCTCCACCCTGCCCCGCACCCGGATCTCGGACGCCATCGATTCGGCGATCCGGCGAATCGGCGAGGCTTCCTCGTGGCTTTGGATGATCCTGATGCTGGTCATCGTCGTCAACGTGGCCGCGCGCTATCTGTTCGGCGCCGGCTCGGTGATGATGGAAGAGCTGCAATGGCACATCTACGGCGTGACCTTCCTGATCGGGTTGGCCTATTGCACGGCCACCGATCGCCATGTCCGAATCGACGTGCTGCACGAGCGCTGGCGGCCCCGCACCAAGGCGTGGGTCGAGTTCGTCGGCATCATGACCTTCCTGCTGCCCTTCGCGCTGAGCGTGCTGATCGATTCGGTGCCCTTCGTGCTGCGCTCGATCGAACTGCACGAGATTTCGGACTCGCCGGGCGGGCTGTCCCATCGCTGGATCATCAAGTCGGCGATCACCTTGGGATTCGCGTTGCTCAGCTTGGCCGCGTTCTCCCGGTTGACGCGCTGCACGGCGCTTCTGTTCAACTTCCCCAAGCCCCTGGATCGGTGAGGGCGCCATGGAATCCTACGAGATCCTCGTCACCATCCTGCTGACCGGCTTCATCCTGCTGCTGTTCACGGGGTTTCCGATCGCTTGGCTGCTGGGCGGCATCGCGCTGATCTTCACCTCGCTCAGCATTTTCCTGGGCGACAATTTCGGAGTCGACACCTACCTGCTCGACAACTGGCAGGACTACGCGCTGATCATCGACCGCATCTGGGCGCAGGTTCAGAACTGGGTTCTGGTCGCCTTGCCGATGTTCGTCTTCATGGGCTTGATGCTCGACCGCTCGGGCGTCGCCGAGACGATGATGAGCAACTTCGTCAAGCTGTTCGGCCGCCTGCGCGGCGGGCTGGCGCTGACCGTGGTGTTCATCGGCGTGCTTCTGGCGGCGTCGACCGGCATCGTCGGCGCCTCGGTGGTGTTGCTGGCCGTCTTGTCGCTGCCGATCATGGTGGAAAGCCGCTACTCGCCCGAGTTGGCGTCGGGCGTGGTGGCCGCCTCGGGCACCCTGGGCATTCTGATCCCGCCCAGCATCATGCTGGTCTTGATGGCCGACCAGTTGTCGCTGCCGGTCGGCGACCTGTTCATGGGCGCGATGATCCCCGGCCTGCTGCTTGGCCTGTTCTATACGATCTATGTCGTGGTCATCGCCCACTTTGTGCCCAAATGGGCGCCGGCCCCGGAAAACGTCGAGCCGGTCTCGGTGCGCATGCTGGTCGGCACGCTGCTTGCCGTGGTGCCGGCCGCCGGCCTGATCATCGCGGTGCTGGGCACCATCTTCTTCGGCATCGCCACGCCGACCGAGGCGTCGGGCGTCGGCGCCTTCGGGGCGACCCTGCTGGCCCTGGCCAACCGGCGGCTCGACATCGCCACCATGCGCCAGGTGTGCATCGAGACGATGCAGACCACCTCGTTCATCTTCGCCATCTTCATCGGCGCGACGGCGTTCTCGCTGATCATGCGCTCGCTGGGCGGCGACGAGTTCATCGGCGCGCAGCTGCGCGGGCTGCCCTTCGGCCCGACCGGCATCGTGATTTTCATCCTGTTCGTCGGCTTCGTGGCGGGCTTCTTCCTCGACTGGCTGGAGATCACGCTGATCATGCTGCCACTGGTCGCGCCCGTGGTGAAGGATCTCGGATTCGATCTGGTGTGGTTCGTGGTGCTGTTCGCGGTGTGTTTGCAGACCTCGTTCCTGACCCCACCGGTGGGCTTCTCGCTGTTCTACCTGAAGGGCGTATGCCCGCCACAGATCACCACCATGCAGATCTATCGCGGCATCATACCCTTCGTCCTATTGCAGGTGGCCGCCGTCGCGGCGGTGTTCATGTGGCCCGACCTGGTTCTGTGGCTTCCGGCCAAAGTCTACGCGCCTTAAGCCATGGGCGGCGCCTCCGACAGGGGGCGTCGCCGGCCGATCCGGCAAAAACCAACTGCAAATTATTGGTGATCTGCTACCTTCGTCCAAGTTTCGGAGGGGGAAGTGATGAGTGAAGCTGCAAGCGACGAAGACGGCCTCGGACTGATCGCCAAGGGGCTGTTCAATCAGGTCGCCGCGGGCACCCTGCCCGAGCCTGTGAAGGCCCTCGCCGTCTCGTTGGAGGCCCAGGCGATGGATGCGCTGGTCGGCACCGTGGCGGTGTCGACGAAGTGCAGCGAGGCCATGGTCGCGCTGGCCGAGATGATCCGCGACATGCGCGAGATGAACAATCGCAGCCAGGCGATCGCCGCCGCCTCGGAAGAGATGGTCGCGTCGGTGCGCGACATCGCCCATACCAGCGAGGCCGCCTCGGATGACGCGGCCCGCGCCCAGAACGCCGCCGAGCAGGGCATGTCGGCCGCCAACCGCGCCGTTCAGACCATGAACGTCATCGCCCAGGCGGTCGAGGGGGCGGCCGGCAAGGTCGACAGCTTGGCCGAAGCCTCGTCGCAGATCGGCGACATCGTGATGCAGATCGAGGCGATCGCCAAGCAGACCAACCTTCTGGCGCTGAACGCCACCATCGAGGCGGCGCGCGCCGGCGAGGCCGGCAAGGGCTTCGCCGTGGTGGCCGGCGAGGTCAAGGCCCTGGCCAACCAGACCGCCAAGGCGACCGTCGACATCCGCGCCCGCATCGATACCCTGCGCACCGAAATGAGCGCCATCGTGCTGTCGATGGAACAAAGCGCCCAGGCGGTGCAGGAAGGCCGCGAAGTGATCGCGGCGACCGGCGAGGGCATGCACAGCATCACCGCCGAGATCAACGGCATCACCAGCAAGATGACCGAGATCTCGTCGATCCTGTCGCAGCAAAGCATGGCGTCCGACGAGGTGGCGCAGGGCATCCATCTGATCGCCGACATGACCAATCGCAGCGTCGACGGCATCGGCGCCGTGGCCGCGACCATGTCGCAAGCCGATGGCATGATCCAAAAGCGCCTGGAGAAGATTTGCGAGCAGGACATCGCCTTCAAGGTGATCGAGATCGCCAAGTCCGACCACGTCAGCTTCAAGAAACGCCTGTACGAGGCGATGATCGGCCATCTGTCGATCGAGCCCGACAAGCTGTCCACCCACCAGACCTGCCGCCTGGGCAAGTGGTACTATCAGGTTCAGGACGACGCGGTGCGCAAGGCCCCCGCCTTCCGCCAGTTGGAAGAGCCGCACAAGCGCGTTCACGCCGCCGGCAAGAAGATGCTCGAGCATCTTGGGCGGGGCGACCTCGATTCGGCGGTCGCCGAACTCCACGCGGTCGAAAGGGCCTCGCAGGAGGTGCTGGAACTTCTTGATCGTTTGGGCGAGGAAGTCAGACGCT
>JADFZP010000085.1 GCA_015232485.1 Alphaproteobacteria bacterium | reverse complement strand
GACTGGCGCGCCGCCTCGACCGCCGCCATCGAGACGTCGAACGCCTTCACCCTGTGCCCAGCCTTCAACAGGTTGCGCATCATGGGATTGCCCATGTTGCCCAGTCCGACGAAACCGATGATCGCCATGGATGCTCCCTCGTTATGCCGGCGGGCCTTTTGGCCCGCCTTGTTGGTTCTTAGTCCTCGAAGGTCAACTCCTCGCCCTGCGAAAGCGGGCGGAAATAGGCGTCGACCTCGTCGCGTCCGACATCGGCCAGCGAGGCGTGTTGCCAGCGCGGGGCGTTGTCCTTTTCGACGATCACGGCGCGCACGCCTTCGAAGAAATCCTGCCCGTGCATGAAGCGCCGCGCCAAACGGTACTCGACCTGCATGGCGCGGTCGAAATCGATCAAGCGGCCGATTTGCATCTGGCGCAGCGTGATCTTGAGGCTGAGCGGAGATTTGCGCAGCAGATCGTCGCGCACCGCCAGCGACCACTCGTCGCCCTCGGCGAACAGCGCCTCGATGATCTCTTCCACGGTCGATTTCGAGAAGCAGCGGTCGATCACCTCCTGGCGCTCGGCCAGCGGCGCCGGAGCGGGATCCTCGTGGTAGCTGTCGATCATCGCGGTGACCGCCGGCCCCAACTCCTCCTGGCCATTGGCGCAGGCCAGCGCCTCGTCCAGTTCTCCCAGCCGCTCGGCCGGCACGAAATGGGTGGCGTAGCCGGCATGCAGGGCGTCGGCCTCGCGCAGCCGCGCTCCGGTCAGCGCCAGATAGGTGCCGATCGCGCCGGGACAGCGCGGCAGGAAATGGGTGCCGCCGACATCGGGGAACAGGCCGATGCCGGTCTCGGGCATGGCGAACATCGTGCGCTCGGTGACCACCCGGTGCGAGCCATGCACCGAAATGCCCACGCCGCCGCCCATCACGATGCCGTCGACGAACGAGATGTAGGGCTTGGGAAAGGTCCAGATCAGGCGATTGAGCCGGTATTCCTCGCGGTAAAAGGAATAGAGCGATTCGAAATCCTCGGCCTTGCGCGCGTCGTACAGGGCGCGGATGTCGCCGCCGGCGCAGAACGCCTTGCCACCCGTCGAGCGCAGCACGACGACGTGGACATCGGGATCGGACCGCCATTCGCGCAAGCGCGGATACATCTGGCGAATCTGATCGAGCGTCAGCGCGTTCAACGCCTTCGGCCGATCGAGCGTGATGTGCCCGATGCCCGCCTTGACGTCGAAATTAATCTCCTCGGCCATGCACTACTCCCGGAGAAGCCGGCGGGCGACGATCACCCGCATGATTTCGTTGCTCCCTTCAAGGATGCGATGGACCCGAAGGTCGCGCAACAGCCTCTCGATGGGATATTCGCGGATGTAGCCGTAGCCGCCGTGAAGCTGCAAGGCCTCGTCGCACACCTCGAAGCAGGAATCGGTGGCCCAGCGCTTGGCCATGGCGCAATGCATGGTCGCCTCGGGGTCGCCGCGATCCAGCGAATCGGCCGCCCGATGCAGCATCAGCCGCGACGATTCGAGCTTGCCGGCCATGTCGGCCAGCTTGAATTGCAGCGCCTGGAAATCGGCCAGGCGCTGGCCGAACTGCTTGCGCACCAGCATGTGCCCGCGCGCCGCCTCGAAGGCCGCCCGCGCGCCCCCCAGCGAACACGCGCCGATGTTCAGCCGGCCGCCGTCCAGGCCCTTCATGGCGATCTTGAAGCCTTGGCCCTCGGCGCCGAGTCGGTTGGCGACCGGCACCCGGCAGTCCTCGAAGATCACCGAGCGGGTCGGCTGGCTGTGCCAACCCAGCTTCTCCTCCTCCTTGCCGAAGGACAGGCCGGGCGTCCCCTTCTCGACCACCACCGTGCTGATGCCCCCCGGCCCCTCGCCGCCGGTGCGCAGCATCACGACGTAGACGTCGCTGGTCCCGCCGCCCGAGATGAAGGCCTTCGAGCCGTTGATCACGTAGTGCTCGCCGTCGCGCGCGGCGCGGGTCTTCAGCGAGGCGGCATCCGAGCCGGCGCCCGGCTCGGTCAGGCAATAGCTGGCGAACGTCTCCATCGCGGTCAGGCCGGGCAGCCAGCGGCGGCGCTGCTCGTCGTCGCCGAAGGCGTCGATCATCCAAGACGCCATGTTGTGGATCGAAAGATAGGCCGCGGTCGACGGACAGGCCGCCGCCAACTCCTCGAAAATGATCGCGGCGTCGAGGCGCGACAGCGCCGAACCGCCCACGTCGTCGCCGACATAGATCCCGGCGAAACCCAGTCCGGCCGCCTTGCGCAGCGCCTCGGCTGGAAACACGTGCTCCTGGTCCCAGCGCGCGGCGTGCGGCGCCATCTCGCCTTGGGCGAAATCGCGCGCCGCCTCGCGGAAGGCCGCCTGATCTTCCGAGAGCTGGAAATCCATCCCGTGCCTCCAATTTGGAGCACCATCATATCCAGGCCGGCGATGCGGGCAAGGGCCGCGAGACATCGTGGTCGAATATTAGATAAACGTAGAAGTCGAAACGGCGTTCTGCTCATGCGCGAGAACGCGCTTGACAGCCCCGGCGCTTTGATGTCTGAATTTTGCTAGCGCCGATTTGAACGTTAGCTTGCGGGCGCTTGACAAATGCGGCTAAAGCAACGGGTGATCGCCGCCCGGTAGCCGAGCGGCGATTTTTTTTGCCCAACCCGCAAGCACGACAGAGGAGGAGACCAGATGACCTACCAGAATCCCGAAACCATCGTCCTGCACGCGGGCTACCGGTCCGATCCGACGACCGCCGCGGTGGCGGTGCCGATCTACCAGACCACGTCCTACCAGTTCAAAAGCACCGAGCACGCGGCCAACCTGTTCGCGCTGTCGGAACTGGGCAACATCTACACCCGAATCATGAACCCGACCTGCGACGCGCTCGAGCAGCGGGTCGCCGCCCTGGAAGGCGGCGTCGCGGCGCTGGCCCTGGCCTCGGGACAGGCGGCGAGCACCTTCGCGATCCTCAACCTGTGCCAAGCCGGCGACAATTTCGTCAGCTCGACCGACCTTTACGGCGGCACCTGGAACCTGTTCGCGAACACGCTGAAGCAGCTTGGCGTCGAATGCCGCTTCGTCGATCCCTCGGACCCCGAGAACTTCCGCCGCGCCGTCGATTCGCGCACCCGCTGCTTCTATGCCGAGACGCTGCCCAACCCGAAGCTCAACCTGTTCCCGATCAAGGAGGTCGCGTCGATCGCCAACGACATCGGCGTGCCGCTGATCATGGACAACACGGCGGCCCCGGTGATCTGCCGGCCGATCGAGCACGGCGCCCATATCGTGGTCTATTCGACCACCAAATATCTCGGCGGCCATGGCACCTCGATCGGCGGATTGCTGGTCGACTCGGGCAAGTTCGACTGGGAGAAATGGGGCGACCGCTTCCCGCTGCTCAATCAGCCGGACCCCAGCTATCACGGCGCGGTGTGGTCGCAGGCCGTCAAGCCGCTTGGTCCCGTCGCCTACATCATCCGCGCCCGCGTCATCCTGCTGCGCGACATCGGCGCGTCGATGAGCCCGTTCAACGCCTTCCAGTTCATCCAGGGCCTCGAGACCCTGCCCTTGCGGATGCGCGCCCATTGCGACAACGCGACGGCGGTTGCCAAGTTCCTGTCCGCCCACCCCAGGGTCGCCAAGGTCATCCACCCCAGCCTGCAAGACGGCGAGTTGCGGCGGCGCGCCGACGCGATCCTCACGCGTGGCTATGGTGGGTTGCTCGGCTTTGAACTGAAGGACGGCATCGAGGCCGGCCGCGCCTTCATCGAAAAGCTGAAGATGTTCTATCACGTCGCCAATATCGGCGACGCGCGCAGCTTGGCGATCCACCCGGCGACCACCACCCATTCGCAGCTTTCGGCGGAGAGTCGGCTGGCGTCCGGCGTCTCGGACGGTTATGTTCGCCTGTCGATCGGCATCGAACACATCGACGACATTCTGGCCGATCTGAAGCAGGCGCTGGAGGCCATTTAGCGAAGTGCAGAAGTTCCTCGTCACGGGTGCCTATCCGGGCACCCGGATGCGCCGCAACCGCCGGGACGAATGGGCCCGGCGGCTCGTCGCCGAACACCACGTCACGGTCGACGACCTGATCTGGCCGGTCTTCGTCACCGAGGGCCGCGGCGTGCGCGACCCGATCGCCTCGATGCCGGGCGTCTTCCGCCATTCGATCGACACCCTGCTCGAGGCGCTGGCCGAGGCCAAGGATTTGGGCATCCCGGCGATCGCCCTGTTCCCGCATGTCGATCCGTCGCTCAAGACGATGGACGCCGCCGAGGCGTGGAACCCCGACAATCTGGTCTGCCGCACCGTGCGCGCCATCAAGGACCGCTTGCCGGGGCTGGGCGTGATCTGCGACGTGGCGCTCGATCCCTACAACGCCACCGGCCATGACGGACTGGTGGTCGACGACTACGTGGTCAATGACGAGACCGTCGAGGCGCTGGTCCGCCAATCGGTGGCCCAGGCGCGGGCCGGCTGCGACGTGATCGCGCCGTCCGACATGATGGACGGCCGCATCGGCGCCATCCGCAAGGGCCTCGACGAGGCCGGCTTCGACAATGTGCGCATCCTGTCCTACGCCGCGAAATACGCCTCGGCCTTCTACGGCCCGTTCCGTGACGCGGTGGGCTCGAAATCCGCGCTGGCCGGCGGCGACAAGCGCACCTATCAGATGAGCCCGGCCAATGGCGACGAGGCCATGCGCGAGGTCGCCCTCGACCTCGCCGAGGGCGCCGACATGGTGATGATCAAGCCCGGCATGCCCTATCTCGACATCCTTTACCAGGTGAAGGAGGCCTTCCGGGTGCCGACCTTCGTCTATCAGGTGAGCGGCGAGTACGCGATGCTGAAGGCCGCCGCCGCCAATGGCTGGCTCGACGATCATCGGGTGGTGATGGAAAGCTTGGTCGCCTTCAAGCGGGCCGGCGCCGACGCCATCTTGACCTATGCCGCGGTGGAGGCCGCCAAGATCCTCCAGGCGCGCTGATGGCCAGCGACCACCTGCGCGGCGTGGCGCTGGTCGCGGCCGGCGCGCTGTGCTGGAGTTCCGGCGGCATCCTGGTGCGGATGGTCGACGCCTCGGGCTTGGCCATCGTGTTCTGGCGCTCGGTCTTCATGCTGCTGGCGGTGGGCGCCTTTCTGGTGGCCCGCAACGGCTTTGGCGGCACGATCGCCATGGTGCGCGCCATGGGCCGCACCGGCATCGCCTCGGGCGTGCTGCTGACCGGCGCCTTCGTCGGCTACATCCTGTCGCTGAAATTCACCACCGTCGCCAACACGGTGGTCATCATGAGCGCCTCGCCCCTGGTCGCCGCGCTGCTCGCCCGGCTGGTCCTCGGCGAGCCCCTGCCCCGCCGCACCGTGATCGCCATCGGCGTCGCCTTCGCCGGCATCGCCGTGATGTTCTCGGGCTCGTTGGCCGGCGGCGGCTGGATCGGCAATCTGCTCGCGTTGATGGTCGCCGTCTCGTTCGGCGCCAACATCGTCGCGGTGCGGCGCGGCCGCGCCCTCGACATGGTGCCGGCCACCTTCCTGGGCGGCGTCATCTCGGCCGCGCTGGTCGGCCCCTTCGCCGAACCCTGGCTGGTGTCGGCCACCGACCTCGGCTGGCTCGCCCTGATGGGCGGCTTCCAACTCGGGCTGGGGCTGTTCCTGTTCACCCGCGGCACCCGCCATCTGCGCGCCGCCGAAGTGGGCCTGCTCACCCTGCTGGAAACCGTGCTGGCCCCACTGTGGGTATGGATCGGCGTCGGCGAGGAACCCGGCGCCCTCGCCCTGATCGGCGGAGCGATGGTGATGGCGGCGCTGGCCGGTCAGGCGCTGGCTCCCGGTTCGGCGCTCCCGCCCATGCGGCGGCCCGAAGCGGGGTGAATCAAACCGTCTCCTGCTCGACCACCTCGACGCCGTGCTCGACCTGTTCGCGGGTGCGCCGGGCCAGCAGGGTGTAGGCGACCGGCACCACGAACAGGGTCAGCACCGTGCCGAGCGCGATGCCGCCCACGATCACCCAGCCGATCTGCTGGCGGCTTTCGGCGCCGGCGCCGGTGGCCAGGGCCAGCGGCACCGAGCCCAGCACCATGGCGCCGGTGGTCATCATGATCGGGCGCAGGCGCAGCGCGGCGGCCTCGACCACGGCGTCGCGCATGGTGAATCCGCGGTCGCGCATCTGGTTGGCGAATTCGACGATCAGGATGCCGTGCTTGGTGATCAGGCCGATCAGGGTGACCAGGCCGATCTGGCTGTAGACGTTCAACGTGCCGCCGGTCAGCGTCAGGGCCAGCAGCGCGCCGGCCATCGCCAGCGGCACGGTCAGCATGATGACCAGCGGATCGCGGAAGCTTTCGAACTGGGCCGCCAGAACCAGATAGATGAAGCACAAGGCCAGCACGAAGGTCACCGCCAAGCTGGTGCTGGCCTCGCGGTATTCGCGCGAGATGCCGTCCCAATCGGTCGAGGCGGTGGGCGGCAGCACCCGCGCCGCCGTGGTTTCGAGAAAGCGCACCGCCTCGCCCAGGGCATAGGTCGGCGCCAGATTGGCGGTGATCTGGGCGGCTCGCAACTGATTGAAATGGTTCAGCTCGCGCGGCGCGACCTCTTCGTCGGCACGGATCAGGTTGGACAGCGGAATCATGCGATCGCCCGAGCCGCGCACATAGATGCTTTCGATGTCGTCGGGATTGCGGCGGTCGATGTCGGCGACCTGGACGATGACGTCGTATTGCTCGCCGTCGCGCTTGAAGCGGGTGACCTTGCGCCCGCCCAGCATGGTCTCGAGCGTGCGGCCGACGGTCTCGACATCCGTCCCCACCGAGGCCACCTTGTCGCGGTCGACCTCGATGCGGATCTGCGGCTTGTTCAGCTTGAGATCGGTGTCGACGCTGACGAAGCCGGGATTCTTGGCGATCTCGGCCATCATGGCGTCGATCATGAACTGCAACTCGTCATACGAGGACGAGGCGCGGATCACGAAGGTCACCGGCTTCGAGTTCGGCCGCTGGCCGAGCGACGGCGGGTTGACCGCGAAGGCCATCATGCCGGGCACCGACATCATCTTCGGCATCAGCCTGGCGACCACGTCCTGCTGTTTGGTGTCGCGCTCGCTCCAGTCCTTCAGCCGCATGAACGAGATCATCTGATTGACCACCGGAAAGCCGGTGATCACGATATAGCGGTCGCGCTCGGGAACTTGGGCCAGGAACCCCTCGATCATGCGGGTGTAGCGGTCGGTGTAGCCGACCGTGGCGCCCTCGGGCGCGATGCCGATGCCGACCACCACGCCGCGGTCCTCGGTGGGTGACAACTCGGATTTGAGGCCCGTTCCCAGCGCCCAGGCGGCGCCGGCCACGCCGATCGCCAACACCACGACCATCCAGCGCACGCGCAGGGTGCCGATCAACAGCCGGCGATAGCCCTCGGTGATCGCCACCAGCACGCGCTCGCCGGCCAGATAGAACCAGCCCGGATTCGGCTCGTGGCGCAGCATGCGCGAGCACATCATCGGCGACAGGGTCAGCGCCACGAAGCCCGAGACCAGCACCGCCGAGGCGAGGGTCAGCGCGAATTCGGTGAACAGCTTGCCGGTGCGCCCGGTCATGAAGGCGATTGGAACATAGACGGCGGCCAGGGTGATGGTCATCGCCACCACCGCGAAGGCGATTTCGCGGCTGCCGCGGATCGCCGCCTCGACCGGCTTCATGCCCTCCTCGACGTGACGATAGACGTTCTCCAGCACCACGATGGCGTCATCGACCACCAGCCCGATGGCCAGCACCATGGCCAACAGGGTCAGCGTGTTGATGGTGAAGCCCAGCGCGTACATGATGGCGAAGGCCCCGATCAGCGACACCGGGATGGTGACCAGCGGGATCAGCGTGGCGCGCACCGTGCGCAGGAACAGGAAGGTGATGAGAACGACCAGCAGCACCGCCTCGGCGATGGTGGTGAACACCGCCTGGATCGAGCGCTCGATGAACACCGACGAGTCGTAGGCGACATCGACCTTGAAGCCCTCGGGCACGCTGGCCTCGATGTCGGGCATCGCCCCGCGTACCGCCTTGGACACGTCGAGCGGATTGGCGGTCGATTGCTTGACCACGCCCAAGGCCACCGCCGCCAGCCCGCGGAAGCGCACGATGCGCCGCTCGTCGGCGGCGCCGATCTCGACCCGCCCGACATCGCCAAGGCGGACCAGATAGCCGCCGCGGTCGGACAGGATGATCTTCTCGAACTCGGCCGGCTGGGCGAGATCGGTCTCGGACAGCACGGTGAATTCGCGCTCGACGCTTTCGATGCGGCCGGCCGGCACCTCGACGTTCTGGCGCCGCAAGGCGTTCTCGACATCCTGCGCGGTCAGGCGGTAGGCGGCCAACCGGGCGGCGTCGAGCCATACCCGCATGGCGTAGCGGCGCTGCCCGAAGATGCGAACATCGGCAACCCCGTCAAGGGTTTGCAGGCGGTTCTTGACATAGCGCTCGGCGTAGTCCGAGACGAACAGGGCGTCGTGGCGGTCGCTGGAGAAGGCCAGATAGATGATCGGCTGGGCGTCGGCCTCGACCTTGGCGACCACCGGCTCGTCGATGTCGTCGGGCAGATTGCCGCGCACCCGCCCCACCCGATCCCGCACGTCGTTGGCCGCCGAGTCGGCGTCGCGCGTCAGGCGGAAGCGCACGGTGATCTGGCTGGTCTCCGAGCGGCTGATCGAGGACAGCACGTCGATGCCCTCGATGCCGGCCAGCGAGTCTTCGAGCGGCTTCGAGATCTGGGTTTCCATGATGTGCGCGCTGGCGCCGGGATAGCGCGTCTCGACCGTCACCACCGGCTCGTCGATGTTGGGGTATTCGCGCACGCTAAGCCGCTGGAACGAGATGACGCCGATCAGCAGCACCAAAAGGCTCATCACCGTGGCGAAGACCGGCCGGCGAATGCAAATTTCGGGAAGCTTCATCGAGAACCGCCCTCGGCCTGGGCCACCGCCACCGGCGCGCCCGGACGCAGCTTCATATGGCCGGCGGTGACCACCTTGTCACCGGCCGCGACGCCCTTGACGATCTCGACCACCCCATCGCGGCGGCGCCCGGTCTCGACGGGGGTCGGCTGCGCCTTGCCGTCGATGACGCGGAACACCACGGTCTCGCGACCGCGCGGCACCAACGCCTCCTCGGGCACCACCAGGGCGTCCAAGACCTCGTCGACCACCAGGGCCACCCGGACGAACAGGCCGGGGCGTAGCGCGCCTGCGGCGTTGTCGACCCTGGCCCGCAACAAGATGCTGCGGCCCGCCTCGTCGATCAGCGGATCGATCGCGTAGACGCGCCCCTCGAACGCCTCCTTGGGAAAGGCGTCGGCGGTGACCTGAAGCGCCTGACCGGGCCGCACGGCGGCCAGGAACACCTCGGGGACACGGAAATCCACCTTGAGCGTCTGGATGTTTTCCAGATTGGCGATGTCGGCGCCCGGCAGCACATAGGCCCCCACGCTGACCTTGCGCAGGCCGACGACGCCGTCGAACGGGGCCAGGATGCGGGTCTTGGCGAGCTGCGCGCGGGCGACATCCAGGCGGGCGCGGTCGACCCTCACCTGGGCGGCGGCCTCGTCGCGCGAACGCTCGGTGCCGGCGTTCTGGCGGAACAACTTTTCGGCGCGGTTGGCGTTGGTCTCGCTAAGCGCCAACTGGGCCTCGGCCTCCTTGACCTCGGCGGCGGCGACGGTGTCGTCCAGGCTGACCAAAAGCTGGCCTTGGCGCACCGCCTGCCCCTCGTCGAATTCGATGCGCGCCACCCGGCCGGCCACTTCCGG
>JADFZP010000084.1:6784-9808 GCA_015232485.1 Alphaproteobacteria bacterium | reverse complement strand
ACCTCGGATGGTTCGAGGGCGTCTACAGGCTGGCCCCCGAGAGCGTGGACGCCATTCGCGCCGATATCGCCCGAATCACCGCGCTGGTGGTCGGCGCCGTCCTCCTGACGGCCTTGGCCCTTCACCCGGTGATGGCGTCGTTGCAGAAGAACGTCCTGGCGACCGCGCACGATCTCCTGCGCGCCAACATCGACACGCTCCAGGTTCTGGGCGGCGCCATCGCCAAGCGCGACAGCGACACCAGCGCCCACAATTTCCGGGTCACCATCTACGCGGTGCGGATCGGCGAGGCGATGGGGTTGGACGATGGGGCGATCCGGCGCGTCATCAAGGGATCGTTTCTGCACGACGTCGGCAAGATCGCCATCCGGGACTCGATCTTGCTGAAGCCCGGCAAGTTGACCGCCGAGGAGTTCGCCGAGATGCGGACCCACGTGGCGCACGGGCTGGACATCATCGCGGCCAACACATGGCTGCGCGATGCGCGCGAGATCGTCGGCGGGCATCACGAGAAGGTCGACGGCACGGGCTACCCGCTCGGTCTGGCCGGCGACGACATCCCCCTGGCGGCCCGGATTTTCGCGGTGGCCGACGTGTTCGACGCTCTGACCAGCCAGCGCCCCTACAAGGCCGCGATGCCGGACGAAGAGGCTTTGACCATTCTCGAAGAAGGGCGCGGCAAGCATTTCGACACGGCGGTGCTCGACGCGTTCGGCGGCATCTTGGCCGATATCCGCGCCGAACTGTCCTCGGCCGGCGATGTCGAGATGCTGGCCGACCGCATTCTCGCGCGCTACTTCACGGTTTAGGACCGGCGCAGCCGCAACGCGTTGGCGATCACCGAGACCGAACTGAACGCCATCGCGGCGGCGGCGACGATGGGGCTGAGCAGCCAGCCGAACATCGGGTACAGCACCCCGGCGGCGATCGGGATTCCCAGGCCGTTGTAGACGAACGCCA
Source organism: Alphaproteobacteria bacterium (assembly GCA_015232485.1). Taxonomy (GTDB): domain Bacteria; phylum Pseudomonadota; class Alphaproteobacteria; order Rhodospirillales; family Magnetospirillaceae; genus JADFZP01. The sequence continues at coordinate 8,848 of JADFZP010000084.1, read as the reverse complement.
GGAACAGGTTCTGGCGGATGTTGCGCATGGTGGCGCGGCTCAAGGTCCGGGCGCGGGCGATGCCGGCCAGGTCGCCCTTGACCAGGGTGACGCCGGCGCTTTGGATGGCGACTTCGGTGCCGGTGCCCATGGCGATGCCGACATCGGCTTCGGCCAGGGCGGGGGCGTCGTTCACGCCGTCTCCGGCCATCGCCACGACGCGTCCTTGGTCGCGCAGGCGGCGCACGACGGCGTGCTTGTGCTCGGGAAGGACTTCGGCCTCGATTTCGTCGATCCCCAGCTGGGCCGCCACCGCCCGCGCGGTGGTCCGGTTGTCGCCGGTCAGCATCACGATGCGGATGCCGTCGGCCCTCAGCGCGTCGAGGGCCGCCGGGGTGGTCGCCTTGATGGGGTCGGCGATGGCGATCACGCCCGCCACTTTGCCGTCGATGGCGGCGAACAGCGCCGTGGCGCCCTGGCCGCGCAAGCTGTCGGCGCGTTCGGACAGGTCGCCGAGATCGACGTCCAGATCCCGCATCAGCTGGGCGTTGCCAAGCGCCACCCCGCGTTCGCTCACCGTGCCGGTGATTCCTTTGCCGGTCGCCGATTGGACGTTGGCGGCGTCCTTGAGGGCGAGGCCCCGCTCCCTGGCGGACGCGACGATCGCGGCGGCCAGGGGATGTTCGCTCGACCGCTCCAGGGCGGCGGCCAGCGCCAGGATGGTCGCCTCGTCGAAGCCCGGCGCGGTCAGGATGGTGGTGACCTTGGGCTTGCCCTCGGTCAGCGTGCCCGTCTTGTCGATCACCAGGGTGTCGACCTTTTCAAAGCGTTCAAGCGCCTCGGCGTTCTTGATCAGCACGCCTTCCGAGGCGCCCTTGCCGATGCCGACCATGATCGACATCGGCGTCGCCAGCCCCAGGGCGCAGGGGCAGGCGATGATCAGGACCGACACCGCGACGATCAGGCCGTAGGCCAAGGCGGGTTCCGGTCCCCACACCGCCCAGGCGGCGAAGGCGAGCAGGGCTGCCACCACCACCGCCGGAACGAACCAGCCCGAGACCTCGTCGGCCAAGCGCTGGATCGGCGCGCGGCTGCGCTGGGCCTCGGCCACCATCCGCACGATTCGCGACAGCGTGGTATGGGCGCCCACGTTCTCGGCCCGCATGATCAAGGCCCCGGTCGCGTTGACCGTCCCCGCGATGAGCTTGGCGCCCGGCTCCTTGTCGACCGGCATCGACTCGCCGGTGACCATCGATTCGTCGATGGCGCCGCGGCCTTCCAGCACCTCGCCGTCGACCGGCACGCCGTCGCCCGGACGCACCCGCAGGCGGTCGCCGACGTGAACCTCGGAGGCCGGAATCTCCTCGTCGTCGCCATCCGGGCGGATGCGGCGCGCCGTCTTGGGCGCCAGGTTCAGCAGGGCTTTGATCGCCCCTCCGGTCCGCTCGCGGGCCCGCAATTCCAGCACCTGACCCAGCAGCACCAGCACGATGATGACGGCGGCGGCCTCGTAATAGACCGCGACCACCCCTTCGGCGTCGCGGAACCCGGCCGGGAAGATGCCCGGCGCCAGCGTCGCCACCACGCTGAACAGATAGGCGGTCGAGGTTCCCAGCGCGATCAGCGAGAACATGTTCAGCTTGCGCCGCGCGAACGATCGCCAACCGCGCTCCAGCAGCGGCCACCCCGACCACAGGACGACGGGCGTCGCCAAAAGCAGTTGGACCCACAGGACCACCTGGGGCGCGACCATCGCGTGGCCCAAGCCCGGAAGATGGGCGACCATTTCGTAAACGACCAGGGGAACGGCCAGCGCGACGCCGATGCGCAGGCGGCGCGTGAAGTCGATCAGTTCCGGACTGGGGCCGGTGTCGGCGGTCGGCGCCTCGGGTTCCAGCGCCATACCGCAGATTGGACAATTGCCCGGCCCGCTCTGTCGGATTTGCGGGTGCATGGGGCAGGTGTAGATGGTTCGCGCGTCCGAAGCGTCCGTCATCGCGGCCTCCTTGCCTGCCGATGTAAACGGCGATCGGGGCAAGGCGATCCAACCGGGGACGGGCTCCTAGGGCGAGCAGCCGTCGTCCG
>JADFZP010000084.1:0-6684 GCA_015232485.1 Alphaproteobacteria bacterium | reverse complement strand
TTTCGCGCCAGACAGAAAACGCTCAACCCCCCCAGCCGGTTGAGGCGCATCAACGGCAGTTCCAGCGCGTTGACCGCGATCAGCGCGGCGTTGACCAGCGGGTGATGCGCCGACATGCCGCTTTTCGGCGCGGTGCCGCGATCACCCAGCCGCACGGCGGCGGCCAGGGGCAGCACGAAGCCGAAATAGTAGCTGCCGCGCACCACTTCGAGCCCGGCTTGGCGCGTCACCGCCTCGACCTGGGCCAAGGTGTAGCGCCGCTTGTGTTCCAAGAACACGTCATGACCGCTCCACAGCGCCTGGAAGGCCGGCACGGTGACCAGCACCTGGCCGCCCGGCGGCAGCATCGACGCGTAATGGGCCAGCAGGCCGACATCGTCGTCGACATGCTCGATCACGTCCATCATCAGGATCAGCGAGGCGTCGGTGGCGGTCACCGAGCGGCGGAAGGCCAGCGGCCGGCCCGCATGGGTCTCGTCGCGGTCGGCGGGATAGCCGGTGTCGACGCAGGTCGAGCGCGCGATCAGGCCGCGCTCGAGCAGCATCTTCGAAAAGATGCCCGAGCCGGCGCCGACGTCCAGGATTTCGCCGCCCGCCGCGTCGCCCAGGAACCGGGCCAGCGCGCGCCCCTTGCTGACATAGTACCAGTGGCCGTGGATCGCCTCGCCGAGGATGGCCTCTTCCTTGAGGTCCATGGCTAGAACTGGAACACGGCGACAAGGGCGTGGATCAGCAGGGTCACGGTCACTCCTCCGACGATCGATTGGGCGATGGCGTAGTTGATGTCCAGGACCGAGTCCTTGCGCGACAGGCCGATGCCGATCGCCAAGCCGCCCGACAGCGCGACCGACACCATCACCTTGAGCAACATCCAGGCGGCGTGCTCCCAGGCGGCGAGGGGGGTGCGCAGCAGCAGATGGAAGAAGTTCTCCCGCCACAACTCGAAGGGCTGGCCGGGGAACAGCAGGCGCCAGGTTTGCAGCGAGGTCCACGCCGCCACCGCCTGGGCGGCGGCCACCAGCAGCACCGAGCCCAGCACCAGATTGGTCAGGATCGCCGTCACCAGATAGCGGCGCCCCGGAATGTGCAGATTGCGCATGGCGCGAAGCTGCGACGACAGCACGCGGTTGCCGATGTCGGCGGTGATGATGGCGTTGTTGCGGGCCACCACCAGGATGCAGGCGATCAGCGGCACCGCCACGGTGCTTTGGATCAGGCCGATGCCCATCAAGGCCTCGTCGTGGACCAGCGATTTCACGTAATCGCCCAGCGTGTCGTAGTTGAAGCCGAACCACACCGTCACGAAGCCGATGATCATCGCCCCCGCCGCCACATAGGCCAGCATCAGCGGCGAGGCGCACAGCACCCAGAAATATTCGCGCAGGTAATGGCTGGGCCAGTTGCGCCGCCGCCCGATCGGCCACACGGCGGGTGCGGCGGACTCGTCGCGCTCGCCGACGGTGGCCCCCTCCAATTCGTCCAAGGCCTGTTCGACGGCCAGGGCGTCGGGCGGCAGATGGACCAGCCGCCGCCGCACCGGATCGAGCAGCAGCACCCGATCGGCCAGGGGCAGCAACTCGTCGACGTGATGGGCGACGATGATCGCCGGCTTGCCCATGTCGTGGCACAGCCCGCGCACCATGGCGGCGAGCCGCTGGCCGGCCCGCTTGTCCAGGCCGGAATTGGGCTCGTCCAACAGCAGCACCGGGCGGTCGGCCAGCACGGTGCGGGCGATGCCGACCCGCTGCTGTTGGCCGCCGCTGCACGACGCGACCGGCTGTTCGGGGCGGATTTCGCGCAAGAGGGCGGTGGCGTGGGCGGCCAGCCGCTCGCCGCCATTGGCGTGGTCGGCGGCGATGCGCAGATTCTCGGCCACCGTCAGATCGTCGAACAAGGCGTTGCCCTGGAAGACCAGCCCGCCGACATCGCAGGGCTGGTGTTCCAGATCGAAGGATTGGCCGTCGCAGACCAGCCGGCCGGTGATCCGCCAATCCTCCTCGACCCGGTCGAGCAAGCCGCTCAGCACGTTGATGATGGTCGATTTGCCGCAGCCGCTGGGACCGATCAGCAGCACCACCTCGGATCGCCCAAGGGCGAAGGCGGCGTTCTCGACCAGGGTGGCGCCGGTCGGGGTGACGATGGTCAGCCCTTCGACCGACAGGAAGGCGTCGCTCATGATGGCTCCCGCGCCAGGACGTGCAGGGCTTCGCCCTCGTCGGGGGCCAGCATCATGCGCTGGGCCGGCGACAGCAGCAGGATCAGGCGGGCGCTTCGCCCCTTGGCCAGCGAACGCAGGATGTGGGCGGCCAGCGCGTTGTGGTCGTTGGGACCGCGCAGCCGAATCAGGTTCTCGGGCAGGCGGCGCAGCAGGGTCTGGGTGGCCTCGGCCATGCCGCCGGCCGGGGTGATGCGGGTGTCGGACAGCATGCGCTGGACCAGCGGCCACAGCCGGGGATCGTCGGTCGCCGCGTCGGCGAACTGCTCGACCAGCACGGCGGCCAAGCGCTCGACGGCGCGGCTGGACAACAGGCGCGGAGCCGAGGCGGCCAGCGCCTCGACCACCCGCGGATCGGACAGCACCTCGGCCAGCATGGCGGCGGTGGCGGGCGGGCCATGCCGCTTGTCGCCCAGCAGGTCGGTGGCGAAGTCGCGCATCGCCTGCCACACGGCGCCCTCGGCCTTTTCCAGCAGGACGGGGCGGACGGCGGCGGCCACTTGGTCCAGCACGCCGCGGTCGGTCGCCAGCACGACCTCGCGCACCACCTCTTGGGTGGACGGGCGGTTCCAGGCGTCGAGCAGCGCCCCGCGCACGATCTCGGCCAGGGCGGGGCGGTATTCCGAAATGAACACCGGGCTGGCGGCGGCGCGCCGGGCGGTCTGGCCGAAGCTGCCCAGGAATTCGGCGCCGGCCCGATGCAGCGCCTGGCGCTCGGCCGGCGGGGTCAGCAGCCACAGGGCCCGCAGATCGGCGTCCATCAGCACCGCCACATGGGCCGGGTCGCCATCGGCGTAATATTCCAGGCGCAGCGCGTCGGGGCCCAGCGGCCGCGCCACCCCGCCGCGCACCGGGAACATCCCGTCATCCAGGCGGAACACCGGGATGGATCGCGTGCCGGCGTCGGCCAGCGCGCCGCTCTCGGTGCGGAAGACCACTTGGCCCGCCGCCGGACTTGGCCAGGGGAAGACCTGCCAGCCGGCCGCCATGAAGGTGGCGACCAGGATCAGGCTGATCAGGGCGGTGGTCCGCTTGCCCAAGCGGCGGCCGAGTCGCGTCAGGATGGACAGCATCACGTCTTGCCGCGTGGAACCAGCAGCACCGACAGGCTTTCCAGATGGGCGTCGAGGAACTGGCCGAAGCTGTCGACCAGTCGCTCCTCGAACAAGGTCCAGGCGGCGGCGGTCGCGGCTTGCGAACTGGCCTGGAAAGTCGCCGCGCCGGCATCTCCGCCCAGGCGCTCGCGCACCTTGCCGGCCAGCGGCGCGGCCCATTTGCCGACCGTCCACAAGGTCGCCGACGAGGCGGCCAGCGAGCTGGGCAGGCCCGTCTCGACCAGCGAGCGGGCCGAGGAATCGGCGTCGCGCCCGGCCTCGACGACCAGCTCGGCCAGCGGGCGGGTCAGATCGGCGGCCGCCTTGATCAATCCGGCGGGGGGCTGGGCCAGCACGTCGAGCACCCGCTCGTCGAGCAGCATGGCGCCGTCGTCGCCCAGGCGCAGCGTATGGCATTGCGAGCGGAAGGTGGCGGCCGGGGCCGACCAGCCGTGGTCGCCTTGCCAGCTTCCGTCGACCGCCAGCAGTTCGATGGCCGAGGCCTCCTGGCGGATGAAATCCTGGAAGGCCTGGTCGTATTTGTCGCAATCGCGCAGCAGATCGCGCCGCAGACCGCCAAACACGCGGGTGACGGTCTCGCGGATCTGGACCTGCACGCCCTCGGCCTGGAGCACCGACTCGTTGTAGTGGCGGGCCAGCCAGCCGGCCATGCGTCCGGCCACCTGGGATTCCAACGTGGCGGAGTCGGCGACGCCCGCCATCTCGCCCACCGCCATCAGGCCCTCGACGACCAGGACGTAGCTGGTCCACCAGTCGAACACCGACTCGGCATAGCGCGGCACGCGCCGCTCGACGGCTTCGCGCAGCGGTTTCAATTCGAGACGCAGCCGTTCCGACAGCAACTGGGTCATGCGGGAGCGATCGGCGGTCATGGCGCGGCCGACCGCTTGGACGAAAAGCTCGTGGCGCCCGGCGTCGACCCGCGCCCGGCGCGGCGTGTCGTCGCCCGCGTGCCAATAAAGAATATGATGCCGGGGCGCCAGCGCGGCCGGGGTGGCGCCCGACAGCGCCTGTCGGGCCGAGTCGTGCAGTCGCCCGGCGATTTCGGGGCGCGCGACCAGAACCACCACCGCCGCCGCCATCAGCGCGACCGCCATCGCGGGCAGCACCACCCTCGTTCTCATGGGGAACCGTCCGTCGCCCGCGCGCTTGCCCGCCTGCCGTCCATGGTGCCCTCGATGCGCGCCAGGATGGCGTACAGGTCTCGGTTGTCGAACAAATTCATGACCACCGCGTTCTCGGCCATCATGTCGGCTAGCTCGTGCCCCGTCAATGCGGGCGCCCCGGGATACGAGAAGCGCACATAGCGCATGAACAGCACCGGCTTCTCGACGTCGATCGCCGAGATGTCGCTGACCCGGATGGTGTGTTCCGCGAATCCATTCTCCCAGCCCATCGCCGAGGCGAGCAATCCCAGCACGCCACCCCGTCGGATGCGCAGCCTGTTCTCATAAAGCGCGACGCTGCAGCCCGTTCCGCGTGCGACGAGGATCGGCTGATCGGCCGGCTCTCCGGCAGCTCGCGTCAACAGCTGTCGAGCCAGATCGAAAACCCCTGGGAAAAGCCGGTTGGTCATAGGCTCCCTGCTGCTTCATCGCGGCGGCCGGGATGATAGCCGATCAGTGGTTTTTTCCACAACCGGGTCGCCATTCGTGCCGAAGCTTGCTATGGTTTCCGCATTAGGACGCGAATTGAGGGGTGGACGACGCGATGACTGATGAGAACGTGAAGGCGAGCGAGGAGCCCGTCAAGGCGAAGGCGCCCAAAGTCAAGGCCGCCGCCATTGTCGACGACGAGCGCATGGTGGCTCTCGAGGCGCTGGTCGAGCGCCAGGCCGCCGAATTGAAGACGGTGCGGTACGAGATCAACGGCTCGTCCAGCAAAAGCGTGGTCGCCATGATGATCGGGCTGCTGGCGTTGGGCGCCGCGGTGACCGTGCCGATGTGGGGCTCCGAGGTCGTGGTCAACGATCTGCAGTCGACCCGCACGCTGGCGCTGGCGACCGCCCATCTGCATCAGGCGGCCCGCCAGTCGGCGCCGTTCTCCGCCGATCTCGACATGGTGCGCAAGGCGGTTCGCCGCGACGCCGACGCCGCCCTGCTGTTCACCGCGATCGAGCCGGCCGCCAAGGCCGGCGTGCCGACCGTGCCGCAGCTCGCCGAACAGTTCCACGCCCTGTCCGACCGCATCGTGCTGGGCAACGTGGCCGCGACCGGCAGCTACTGGGTCGATTCGGCGTTCCGCGCCGTGACCTCGGGCATCGACGCGGTCAACGTGTCGCTGGGCGGCGAGACCCTGACCCGCGAAATGGGTCTGGTGATCGAGACCCATCGCGCCCTCGAAGCCGGCGATCTCGCCAAGGCGATCGCGACCGTCGAACAGTTGGGCGGCGACTCGGGGCAGACCGCGACGGCGTGGCTCGGCAAGGCGAAGCTGCGCTTGGCCCTCGACGAGGCATTGGGCAAGTTGGACAAGCTGGCGGCCAAGCGGGCCACCCAGCGTCCCGGCTTCTCACTCTGATCTGGGCGCGGCGGCCGCCCGTCGGCCGCCGCGACTCCGGGCATGGCTGAAGTCGAAATCGTTGGCGCCCTCGCCAAGGTGGGAGGCGCGGTCTTGGTGCCGATGGCGGTGACCGCCCTCGCCAAGATGCTGATTCACGCCATCGAGCCGCCCAAATTCAATCAAGTCCCATTCGTGACGATGACCGCCCGTTTGGCCGGCGTGCTGGCGGCGGCGCTGTTGCTTTACGCCAATCTCGACGCGCGGGATTTCGATCTCGAATTGCTGTTCGTGCCCGACAGCCCGTGGAATCTGTCGCTCGGCCAATTCCTGACCGAGCGCGCGATGCTGTTCGAATACAGTTGGGGGGCGGTGCTCGACACCTTGTCGCAGCCCTCGACGCCCTTCGCGGTGCTGCTGGTGGCGGCGGGGCTGTTCGCCTTGCCGCTGGCCGCGTCCGTGCCGATCGGCCGCCTATGGGGCGGCACCGACGCGTTGCGCGCCGTCGCCGCCTCGACCGGCATCCTGATCTGGTCGGCCTGGATGACCGTCTACCTGGTCTGCCTGCTGTTCTGGGCCCTTCACGAACTGAACTTCTGGGCCTTGGCGCTGCTGGTGGTCTATCTCCAGTACCGCCGGTATAGTCACTGATCTCACCAAGGACACGAAGCGGCCGGCGGTTTTCCCGCTCACCGACCCTTCGCCGTCATGCCCGTGCTTGACACGGGCATCCACGAAGGCCGTTCCCGCGAAGCCGCTGGATGGCCGGATCAAGTCCGGCCATGACGAGTGGAGACCGACCCTTCGCCGTCATGCCCGTGCTTGACACGGGCATCCACGAAGGCTGTTCCCGCG
>JADFZP010000083.1 GCA_015232485.1 Alphaproteobacteria bacterium | reverse complement strand
AACTCGCCCGCTCGATGGCGGCGCGCGGCCGGCCGCCGCTGTTCGCCCATCTCGACCCCGCGCTGGATCTGGTCGATTTGGCGGATGCGGCGCGCTGGTTCCCCGACCTGGACGCGGCGCTGGAATGGGCCGAGGACGCGCTGCTCGCCCGCCATCCGACCGGCGACCGTCCGGGCGAGATCGCGCTGGCCCATTCCTGTCTGGCCACCGGGCTGGCCGCCGACGATCTGCGCCATCTCGCCGGCCGTCTGCGCCGATGCGAACTGCCGGCCGGCGCCGTGCTGTTCCGCCAGGGCGAGGCCGGAGACACCCTGTATCTGCTGGCCCGGGGCCGCATCACGGTGCGCCTGGAGACGGCGCCCGGCCGCTTCCCGCGGCTGGCCACCTTCATGCCCGGCGTGATGATCGGCGAGATGGCCCTGCTGGAAGGCCAGCCGCGCTCGGCCGAGGCGGTGGCCGCCGAGGACGCGGTGCTGCACGCCCTGTCGCGCGCCGACCTCGACCGCATCCGGGCCGAGCATCCCGCCTTGGCGGCCCGGCTGATGGAAAACGTTGCGCGCGAGATCGCCGCCCGACTGCGCGCCGCCAACCGCCAACTTCTGGGTTCGGATCGCTGACGAGATGTATTAGCATAAGCTAAACAAAAGCTCAGGGAGTCGGAACCGTGCAGCCGCAGCCAGGACCGCGACAGATCGTCACCCCCTTCCGCCCGATCCCGTTGGACGTGCCCGAGGGCATGAAACCCAACGAGTTCTTCAACAGCGCCGAGAACCTCGACGATCTGGCCAACAACAACGGCCTGCTGCGCAACCCCGAGGGGCTGCTGCTGTATCGCAAGGCCCTGGGCCACAGCAACGAATTCGACTGCTCGATCATCTACGACACCTCGCAGACCATCCTGGACCCCCTGGGCCGGCCGGTGCGGCGCACCCAGGTTCCCGGCCCGGTCAAGGCGGTGTGGAACCGCATGAACCAGATCATCTTCGAATCCATGCTGGAGACCTATCCCGACGCCCATCGCCATCTGGTGCTGGCCGGCGAGGCCAGCCTGGACGCCACCTGGCCGCTGACCTCGCCCGGCGTGCCCAGCATCCGCATGCTGCACAACCACTTCATCGTGTTCGACAAGGCGGAACTCGAAGCGGCGCCGCTGGCCGACGCGGACAATCCCAACCTGACCGATGGCGGCCAGCACTCGCTGTTCCAGTCCCATATGGGCGACGTCTACCGCGCCTTCTTCGGCGATTTGAAGCTGGAGATCCTGAAGCCCTGCCAATCGGGCTCGTGCCGCCTCGCCTTGACCGGCTATCCGCAGGGCCTGCCCAGTTGGGAGGTGCAAGGCGGCGCCGAGGCGCTCAAGGACGTCCGCTTCTGGGAGGAGTACGACACCATCCTGGAAGGCTTCATCGACTTCTACCGCACCTTCTTCGGCCAAGTGTCGACCCGCAACGCCCCGCCGCCGGCCGGCATTTACTTCCCCGAACTGGTCAAGCGCCGCCTGCTCTACGACAACGGCTTCCTAAAGGCCGCCAAGATGGTGCGCGACCGGTGCATCACCGACGCCAAATACGCCAACGCCATCCGCTGGCAGCCGGCCTTCAAGCAATTGATCTACCGCAACGATCGCGGCGACCTGATCGTCACGATCAGCCAGAACTCGATCGGCAACGCCATCACCGAATTGCTGGGCGTGGTGGTCCAGCGCACACCCGACGCCAACGCCTACGGCCGCGCCGAGCCGGCGCTGATCGCCAAACTGCTGGAGGTGCGGAGGCGGTTGGTCGAGGCCGATCTGGGGACCGGAATCGCCACGCCGTATTGGGGTGCGGTGTAGCCGTCGCTGCCGATAGACTGGGAACGGGGATTATGCGTCCGTACGCCTCGATCTGATGCACGCGCCCGATACCGGAGAAAAGGTTGTGATCGCAATGGCATTACGCCATACTGCGCGAACCCTCGCAAGGAGAGATCGGATGGACTGGCTTGTCGGTATCAGAGATATGGCGTGGCCAATTGTTGCGCTGGTATGCATTTACTATCTTGGTCACAAGGGCCTTCTAAAACAGTTGTTTGAAATCATCGGAGAAAAAATTATTGAAGTTGGGCGGACATTAAAGGCAATTAAAGAAGAGTCACTTACCATTAAAAGTAACATAGACGAATTGATGGCGTCGTTAAATTCGTTTTCCAACAAACTGGAAGAATCGAAAAAACTTGCAGATGGCTTTAGAGACTACAGCAATAAGCTAAACGAAACACAAGATCTACTCGATGAAGCCATAGTAGTTTTATCTGATAGAGAAGAAAGTGCGCAAGAACCAAGCGGTATAGATAGTGTGCAAGATGTTCATGGCGATGCACTTTATAAGAAAATAATGGAAGAATGGGATGTGTTCGTTTCGAGTATGGAGAACGCATTTGTGAATACGACCGATTTTGATCGAAGGAGTATTAGCGTAATGGCGCGCCGCCTTGCCGATGGGAGGGTCCGACTGACCATCGAAAGAATTACAAAAGCGGAAGCGGAATCGATCGCGGCGGTTTTTGCGCGAATCAAGGCCATAAGGCGGTCTTGGTCGCGTGTGTCAAACAAAGAATCGGAAGCAGAATCCATAATCGCGGACATAAATTCCGCCGCCAACATGTTGAGGCAAAAAGTAGCCGCTAATTCGTGATCTGGGTTTCTCGCGCCGGTTAGGCCTGAAGGACCACCGCTTTCCGAAACCCGCGCCGATGCCCAATATTTGGGCGGACGGGAGGCGATGGAATGGCTGCCTACCCCACCGGACGCGAAGGCGCGGGCGGCGGGCGGCTGGCTGGTGGTGGTCGGCTCGCTCGCCGAGGGCGAGGTCAATGATCGATCCGACATCGACCTCGCCATTCTGGGTGTGGCGACTGGCGCCGACGAACGGCGGGGGAAATCGACACCGTCATCGGCCGGGTCGGCTTCTCCCGCGACTTGATAGAGCCACGGGTTGCAAAAGATCATGCCAGGGTCAACTCCGACCGCATCTGGTGGGATGTCTGAAGAGTGGAACGCTATCTCGTCGGCGGCTATGTGAGGGATCGGCTGCAAAGCCGGCCGGCGCGCGACCGCGACTGGGTGGTGGTCGGCGCCACGCCGGCCGAGATGGAGGCGCTGGGCTTTCGGCGGGTGGGCAAGGACTTCCCGGTGTTTCTGCATCCCGAGACGGGTGAGGAGCACGCCCTGGCCCGCGTGGCGTGGAAAGAGGGCGACCCCTTTCGCCCCGCCGCCACCCTGGTCGACGATCTGGCCCATCGCGACCTGACCATCAACGCCATGGCGATGACCGCCGAGGGTCGCCTGATCGACCCGTTCGGCGGGGCCGGCGATCTCGCCAAGCGGATGATCCGCCATGTCGGCCCCCCATTCGCCGACGATCCCATCCGAATCTTGCGCGCCGCCCGTTTCGCGGCCCAACTCGACGGCTTCGCCATCGCGCCCCCGACGATGGCGTTGATGGCCGAGTTGGTCTCGGCCGGGGCGCTGGACGGCGCCACGCCCGAACGCGTCTGGATGGAGATCGACAAGGCCCTTGGCGCGGCCCGACCCAGCGTGTTCTTCATGGCGGCGCGGGCGTGCGGGGCGCTGGCCCGCGTTCTGCCCGAGATCGACGCGCTGTTCGGGGTGCCGCAGCCTGAGAAAGACCATCCGGAAATCGACACCGGCCTGCACACCATGAAGGTGGTCGACACCGCCGCGCGGCTCACCACCGATCGCGCGGAGCGCTTCGCCGCGCTGGTGCATGACCTGGGCAAGGCCGCGACGCCGCCCGACCAGTGGCCGCGCCACCGTGGCCACGAGCGACGCGGGGCGCGCATGGTGCCGGCCCTGGTCCGGCGATTGGCCGGGCCGAACGCCTATGCCGAACTGGGCGCGCTGGTCGCCGAGTGGCACGGCCACGTCCACAAGGCGGGCGAACTGCGCCCCGGAACGCTGCTCGAACTTCTCGATGCCGCCGACGCGTTTCACCGGCCGCGACGCCTGACCGCCCTGCTGCTGGCCGCCGAAGCGGATGCCCGGGCGGCGGCCCGCGGCGACTTCATGTACCCGCAGGCGCGGGTGGTCCGCCGGGCGCGCAAGGCGGCGGCGCTCGTCACCGCCGGACAATTGATCGCCGAGGGGTTCGCGCCTGGGCCGCGGCTGGGCGAAGTCCTCGTCCAACGCCGCGTCGAGGCGATCCGCGCCCAAATGACGACTCCGCCCGGCGTATCCAACGCCTTGCGCGCGGCGAACAATCTTGATGCGGGCCGGCCGGCGCAGGTGACCTGCCTCCTGGCCATGGGTCGCCTGTTCCGCGCCAATCCCGAGTTGCACCCCGCCTTCGCGATCCATCTGCTGGAGCGCGCCTTGGCCGAGATCACGCCCGGCGACGGTCACCCCGAGGCGCCGGACATGATCCGTCAGACGATGGCGCTGATCCGGGACGGCGCCTCGCGGCCGGACAGGAGCGATCTGGCGGGTCGCATCAATGCGCTGCAGCCGGGATGGAAACGCGTCTGGGTCCATGCCAGCCACCGCAGGGGCGCGGATCGGCGGCTTTTGATGTGCGAGGAGGCGCTGTCTTTTCGCATGTACGGGCTGTGCGCCTATTACGTCGCGAACTGGACCCGATCGCGTTTTCTGCTCGACGGGCGCTCGGCGGACCGTATCCGCGCGATCGTCGCGTGGTGGACCCGCGCCATGGCCGAGCGGCGGCAATGATCCCGGCCGCCGTGCGTGAGCGCATCGAGGCCGCGCTGGACGGGATCGAGCGCGAGCACGACGTCCAAATCCTTCTGGCCGTGGAATCGGGCAGCCGCGCCTGGGGCTTTCCCTCTCCGGACAGCGACTACGATGTCCGATTCATCTATCTGCGTCCGCTGGACTGGTACGTCTCATTGTCGCCGCGCCGGGACGTGATCGAATTGCCGATCGCGGGCGATCTGGATATCGCGGGCTGGGATTTGCGCAAGGCGATGGGATTGCTGCTCAAGGGGAACCCGGCCCTGCTGGAATGGCTGTGTTCGCCAATCGTCTATCGCGCGCGCCCCGAGGCCGCGGCGATCCGGGGCTTGGCCGAACGCGGCCCGCACCGGCATGCCGCCCGACACCATTATCTCAGCCTCGCGCGCTCTCAGCACGCGCGCTGGATCGCCGGGCGCGAAACGGTTTCCCTCAAGAAATACTTCTATTGCCTCAGGCCGGCGCTCGCCTTGATGTGGTTGCGGACCGGGGTCGACCGTGTTCCGATGGACTTGTCCGGGTTGCTGGCCGGCGTCACGCTCGAACCGGAGATCCTGTCCGCCATCGACGATCTTCTGACGTTGAAGGCGACCTCGACCGAAATGGGCGAGGGGCCGCGGCTGGCCTCCCTTGATCGCCTCATCGAAGACGAGTTGTCGCTCGCCACCCGGCATTGCGGCGAGCCACCGCCGATGGCTCCCGAATTCCTGGCGGATGCCGAGGCGCTGTTCCGAACGATCGTGTTCGGGAGTGCGGTGGATTACGTTTGCCCCCGCTTGACGTTGACGATGCAGTCGCCCGAGGGCGGGGAGGCCACACGGCCATAGTGCTTTCGTCAGAGTTTTTCTATCATGGCCAGTATGGACCTGAGCACCATACTCTTTTTGGATATCGAGACCGCCTGGGACGACCGCGTTCTCAAGGTCGGGGCCGTCCTCGGCGCGACCGAGCGGCTATGGGAATCCCAGACGGGCGACCCGGCCGGGTTGGCCGCCTTGCTGGACCCGCTGGCGGCGCAAGCCACCGCCGTCGCCGGCCACAACCTGCTGGGCCACGATCTGCCAAGGCTGCGCGCGTGGCTGCCCGGATTGGCGCCGCTGCGGCTGCCGGCCCTGGATACGCTGCTGCTGTCGCCGCTGGCGTTTCCGTCCAACCCCTATCACCAGTTGGTCAAGGACTACAAACTGGTCCATGACGCGGTCAACGATCCGGTCGCCGACGCCCGCTTGGCCCGCCGCCTGTTGGCGGACGAGATCGAGGCGCTGCGGAAACAGCCTCGCGGTCTGCTGTCGCTGTACGGCGGCTGTTTCGCCCGCGGCGTGCTGCCGGACGGCGAGGCGCCGACGGCGATCGCCGATCTGTTCGCATCGTTGGGCGCTCCCCCACCCCCCGACGCCCGGCGGTGTTTGGCGCTGTGGCGCGAGCACGCCGCCGGTCTGGCCTGTGAGGGCGCCTTGGAACGGCTTGGAGCGGCCTCGTTCTCCGATCCCGGACGGCTGCCGCCCTTGGCCTATGCGCTGGCTTGGCTGCGGGTGGCTGGCGGGGACTCGGTGGTTCCCCCCTGGGTGCGCCACCGGGTGCCCAGGGTGATCGAGCTGCTGAAGGCGCTGCGCGACAAGCCCTGCGCCGCTCCCGGATGCGCCTATTGCCGCGCCGCGCACGACGCGACGCCGCTGCTGGCCCGCCATTTCGGGTTCGCCGCCTACCGGTCCGATCCGCGGGCCCCCGATGGATCGAGCCTGCAACTGCGCATCGTCGAAGCCGGCCTGCGCGACGAGCCGTTGCTGGCGATTCTTCCGACCGGCGGCGGCAAGTCGCTGTGTTTCCAGGTGCCGGCGCTCGCCCGCTACGCCCGGCGCGGCACCCTGACGGTGGTGATCTCGCCCTTGCAGGCGTTGATGAAGGATCAGGTCGAGGGGCTGGAACGCAAGACCCACTCGACCGCCGCCGCGGCCCTGACCGGCATGCTGACGCCACCCGAGCGGTCCGCCGTGATCGAGCGCGTGGCGCTGGGAGGGGTCGGGCTGCTTTACCTCTCGCCCGAACAGTTGCGCAACGCCTCGACCCGACGCGCCCTGGACCAGCGCGAGATCGGCTGCTGGGTGTTCGACGAGGCGCATTGCCTGTCGAAGTGGGGCCACGACTTCCGTCCGGACTATCTTTACGCCGTGCGGGTGATCGGCGAGATCAACAAACGCGCGCCGGCGCCGGTCGCCTGCTACACCGCGACCGCCAAGGCCGAGGTGGTGGCCGAGATCGTGGCGATCTTCAAGGACTCGCTTGGTCAGGACCTGACCCTGTTCGAGGCCGGGGTCGAGCGCTCGAACCTCAGCTTCTCGGTGCGGGAGGCGAGGGCGGCCGACAAGCTGGCCTCGGTGCTGGAACTGCTGGCCGACCATTTGACACCCGGCGACGCGCGGGCCTCGGCGGTGATCTATTGCGCGACCCGCCGCCGCAGCGAGGAGATGGCCGAGGCTTTGGCGCGACAGGGTTGGATGGCCGGCGCCTTTCACGCCGGTCTGCGGACCGCCGACAAGTTGGCGGTCCACGACGGCTTCGCCGAGGGAACGGTTCAGGTGGTGTGCGCGACCAACGCCTTCGGCATGGGGATCGACAAGGATACCGTGCGGTTGGTGATCCATGCCGAGATCCCCGGCTCGCTCGAGAACTATCTGCAAGAGGCCGGCCGGGCCGGCCGCGACCGCCTGCCGGCCCATTGCGCGTTGCTTTACGATCCCAAGGACGTCGACACCCAGTTCCGCCTGGGCGCCTTGTCCGAACTCGGCTGGAAGGACATCACCCAGATCCATCGCGGGGTGCGCCAAGCCGCCCGCCGCATCGGCCGCGAACAGGTGGTGCTGACCACGGGCGAACTGCTGGCCGACGACGACATCGACCTCGATGATCGCGACGGCCAAGCCGACACCAAGGTCAAGACGGCGGTGGCTTGGCTGGAGAAGGCCGGCCTGCTCGAACGCAACGCCAATGAGACCCGTGTCGCGCCGGGCCGGCCAATGCTGGCCTCGATGGAGGCGTTCGAGCGGCGCGCCGCCGGACTGGGCTTGGCCGAAGCGGTGGCGCGGCGGTGGCGCGCGATCTATCGCAAGCTGATCGCCGCCGCCGCCGATCCCGACGAACACGGCCTGTCGACCGACGATCTGACCGACACGACGTCACCGGACGACGCCGGCCGCGAGGATGCCGGGCATCGCGTGATGAAAATCCTGGCCGAGATGGCTCGGCACGGGCTGATCGACGGCGGCACCGCATTGACCGCGCTGGTCAAGCCTCAGGCTCTGGGGCGAATGCTGGAGCAACTTCAGGCGATCGAGCGGGCGATGGTCGCCTTGCTGCGCGAGGCGACGCCGGACGGTGACCAGGTTCATCTGTCGCTGCGCCTGGTCAGCCAACGTCTGCGCGACGAAGGCCATGGCGAGGCGACGCCCGAGGTGCTGCGGCGCATTCTGAAGACCCTGGACCAAGGCGAACGCTCGCCGCATGGCTGGATCAGCCGGGTGCGCGTCCGGCCGTTGGGCCAGGGCCATTTTCGGGTGGCGGTTCCCGGCGATTGGCGCGAGGTCGAGGCGGTGGCGCGGCGTCGCCATATCCTGGCCGGGCGCGTGGTGGAGACGCTGGTCGAGAAGACGCGCGGCGAGCACGGCCGGATCGCCCAAGCGGTGGTGCGATTCACCATCGAGGAACTGGCCCGCTTGGCCAATGACGACATCGAGCTGGCCGCGACGCTGTCCGACCCGCTGGCGGCGGCGCAGTCGGTGCTGGTGACCCTGCATGACTGGAAGGTGATCACCTTGCAGCAAGGGCTTGCGATCTTCCGTCAGGCGATGACCATCGACGTTCGCGAGGCGTCGCGCCGCTACACCAAGGAGGATTACGAGCCGCTGGCCCGCCACTACCAGGAACGGGTGCGCCAGATCCACGTCATGGACGAGTTCGCCCGCCGCGGCCTGCGCGACATCGGGCGGGCGCTTGGCTTCGCGTCGGATTATTTCCACCTGCCCACCCCCATGTTCGTCGCCCGACATCTGGGCGGACGCGACACCGATTTGTCGCGGCCGCTCAGCCCCGAGATGCATTCGCGGATCGTCACCTCGTTGGGCAATCCGGCGCAGCAGGCGATCGTCACCGCGTCGGCCGACCGCGATCTGCTGGTGCTGGCCGGCCCCGGCGCGGGCAAGACGCGGGTCATCGTCCATCGCGCCGCCTATCTGATCCGGGTCCTGCGCGTGGCGCCACGCGCGCTATTGGTGCTGTGCTTCAATCGCTCGGCGGCCTTGTCCATTCGCCGACGTCTGCGCGACTTGATCGGGGACGAGGCGGCCCATGTCGACGTGCGGACCTATCATGCGCTGGCCATGCGCCTGATGGGCGCCTCGTTCGAGGGCCGGGCCGAGATCCCAGACATCGACACGGCGATGGCCGCGATCATCGACGAGGCGGTGGCCATGCTGACGGGCCGGCGAGCGGTCCCCGGCCTGGACCCCGACGCGGTCCGCGACCAACTGCTCTCGCACTACCGCTACATCCTGATCGACGAATACCAGGACATCGATTCGGGCCAGTACGACCTGGTCTCGGCGATCGCCGGACGCACGCTCGCGGATGCCGACGCCCGCGTCTCGCTGATGGCCGTGGGGGACGACGATCAGGCGATCTACCGTTTCCGCGGCGCGAATGTCGATTTCATTCGCCGCTTCGAGTCCGACTACGGCGCCAAGCGCCATTATCTGGTCGAGAACTACCGGTCGAGCGCCGCCATCATCGCCGCCGCCAACGCCCTGATCGCCGTCAACCGGGACCGCATGAAGGGCGACCAGCCAATCCGGATCGATCGCCTTCGCGCCAAGGGGCCGCCCGGCGAGCCGGTCCGCTGCCTGATGGTTCGGGACGCGTCGCATCAAGCGGTCGCGGTCGTCGCCGAGATTCGGCGCCTCCAGACCATCGAGCCGGCGATCAGGCCGGCCGACATCGCCGTGCTGACCCCGACCCGACACGACCTACACGTTTTGCGGGCCTTGTGCGAGCGCGAACGCCTCCCCGTCCAGATGGCCGGCGACGAACGGAAGATCCCGCTGCGCCGGCTGCGCGAGGTGTGGGCGCTGCTGGATTTCGTCGGGCGGGCCGCC
>JADFZP010000082.1 GCA_015232485.1 Alphaproteobacteria bacterium | reverse complement strand
CGCATCGAGATCCGCCTGCCGGGCGCCGCGCCGGTGCTGGCCGGTCCCGATGCGGCGCGCGTGGTGGTGGGGCGGGGGTTGGTGCCATGAACGTGTTGATGATGACCAACACCTTCACCCCGCTGGCCGGCGGCGTCACGCGTTCGGTGGTCTCGTTCACCGACCAGCTACGCCGGCTCGGCCATCGGGTGCTGGTGGTGGCGCCGGTCTTCGAGCACATGCCGCGCGACGAGACCGATGTGGTGCGGGTGCCGGCGATCCAGCATTTCAGCGGCAGCGACTTCTCGGTGGTGCTGCCGGTGGGACCGTTCCTGTCCTCGGCGATCGACGCCTTCCAGCCGGGGCTGGTGCATGCGCATCATCCGTTCCTGCTTGGCGGCACGGCGTTGCGGGTGGCGAGGCGGCGCGGCCTGCCGCTGGTCTTCACCCATCACACCATGTACGAGCGCTATACCCATTACGTGCCGGGCGATTCGCCGGCGCTCAAGCGCTTCGCGGTGACGCTGTCGACCAGCTACGCCAATCTGTGCGACGCCGTGGTGGCGCCCAGCGAAAGCGTCGCCGAACTCTTGCGGCGGCGAGGCGTGCGTCGGCCGATCTCGGTGGTGCCGACCGGCATCGACCCGGCGCGTCTGGCGGCGGGCGACGGACGGGGCTTTCGCGCCGCCCATGGCATCGCGCCGGGCGCCCATGTGGTCGGGCACCTTGGGCGCCTCGCCCCGGAAAAGAACCTGCCCTTCCTGACCGAAGCGGTGACCCGCTTTCTCGAGCGCCGCCGCGACGCGATGTTCCTGGTGGCCGGCTGGGGGCCGTCGGAGGAGACGCTGGCCGAATCCTTCGCCGAGGCCGGGCTGGCCGACCGCCTGGTGCTGGCCGGCCCCATCCGGCCCGAGCGGGTGGCCGACGCCTATGCGGCGATGGACGTGTTCGCCTTCGCCTCGCTGAGCGAGACCCAGGGGTTGGTCCTCACCGAGGCGATGGCGGCGGGTGTGCCGGTGGTGGCGCTCGACGCGCCGGGCGCCCGCGAGGTGGTGCGCGATGGCCGCAACGGCCGCCTGCTGGCGCCCGAATCATCGCCCGAAGTGTTCGCGGCGGCGCTCGGCTGGGCCGCCATCGCCGATCCGACCAGCCTCGCCCGCGAAGCCCGCGCCACGGCGGCCCGCTTCACCCTGGAGCGCTGCGCGGCCAAGCTGCTGGACATCTACCGCGCCCTGCCCACCGGCCAGCCGAGCCAGCCGCCCGAAGCCTACGAGGCTTGGCGCGGGGCGATTCGCATGCTGCGGGCGCAGTGGGAGCTGGTGCGCACCGTCACAAGTGAAAACGAGGGTCCGCCGCGGCGGTGATTTGGCTACGCGAATCCCGCCATGGCCCGCACCTCCTCGGGCGTGCGGCCGGCTTCGCGCAGCGAGCGCAAGGTGGCGGCGCGGTCGCGTTTCGCCAGGCGGCGGCCCTGGGGGTCGCGCAGCAGGCCGTGATGGTGATAGTCGGGAACGGGAAGGCCCAGAAGGGCCTGGAGCAGGCGATGGATGTGGGTCGCGGCCAGCAAATCCTCGCCGCGGGTGACCAGGGTCACGCCTTGCAGGGCGTCGTCGACGGTCACCGCCAAATGATAACTGGTCGGCACGTCCTTGCGCGCCAGCACCACGTCGCCGAACAATTGGGGCTCGGCCGCGATCCTTCCCCGGCCGCGATCGTGGAAGACCAGCGGCCCGGTCACCGCGACCGCCCGCCCGACATCCAGCCGCAGCGCCCATGGGCGCCCCTCGGCCTTGCGTTCGGCGCATTGCGCATTCGACAGGCGCCGACACGCGCCGCCATAAAGCGCGCCCTCGGGGCCGTGCGGCGCCCGTCCGGCGCCTGCCACTTCGTCTTGTATCTCGCGCCTCGTGCAGAAGCAGGGGTAAAGCAGGCCCAACCCCTTAATCCGGTCCAGCGCCGCCGCGTAATCGCCCATGTGCTCGGACTGGCGCCGCACCGGCTTTTGCCAGTCGAGACCAAGCCAAGCCAGGTCTTCGGCGATCGACGCTTCGAATTCCGGCCGGCAGCGGCCCGCGTCGATGTCTTCGATGCGCAGCAGGAAGGTGCCGCCCTGGTCCGCCGCGAACAGCGCCGAATGGGCGTGTCCAAGGTGGAGATGGCCCGTCGGGCTGGGCGCGAAACGCGTCACCGGCCGTCCCGTCATGACCAAAGGTCCCCAACCGGACGTGACGGCCGCGTCCCGTTCTGATAAAATTTGACAAAAGTTGTGGCGCGTGTTTGGCGGGAAACGCATTTCGCGCATCGAGGGGGCGGGATCATGGTGGCCAAGTCGATACCCTGGAATCCTGTGTTTGAAATGGGGATCGTCGAGATGGACGACGATCATCGCGGCCTGGTGCGGATGATCAACACCTTTCTCGAAGTCGTCGACAACGACGAGGGCCTGATCGCCATGGACGAGATCTTCCGTGGCCTGATCGACTACACCCTTTACCATTTCGACCGCGAGGAGCGGATGATGGCCGAGGCGGGTTTCGGCGGCCTGGAGGGGCACCACCTCGCCCACCTGTCGCTGAAGAACCGGGTGGGCATCCTGCGCGACCTGTACCTGTCGCGTCCCGGCTGCGAAGCCGAGGCCGAGATCCACCGCTTCCTGTCCGACTGGCTGACCAATCACATCATGAAGATGGATATGCAGTACCGCGACGCCATCCTGGCCTCGCGCGGGCTGCTGCTCAAAAGCGCCTGAGCGGGCCACCCCCCCTGCGCGGGCTGGCCTTGGGGGCGATTTTCGGCTAGGACTGTGGGGTCCGCAGTTCCGGAGCCGCCATGACGACGATCAGGCTAGAGGGACCAACGGCCCAACCCGCCTCGGGGAGAGCGGCGCGGCAACTCGTCGTCCTGTTGCACGGCGTGGGCGCCGATGGCGACGATTTGATCGGTCTCGCCCCCTATTTCGCCCAAGTCCTGCCCGACGCCGCGTTCGCCTCGCCGCACGCGCCCTTTCCCTACGACATGGCGCCGTTCGGACGGCAGTGGTTCAGCTTGGCCGACCGCTCGCCCCAGGCCATCGCGCGCGGGGTGCGCGCCGCCGCCCCGATCGTCGACGCGTTTCTTGACGAAAGCCTTGCCGCTTTGGGATTGGGCTGCGACGCATTGGCTCTGATCGGCTTTTCCCAGGGCACCATGATGGCGCTGCACGTCGCCATGCGCCGAACGCGGCGGATGCGGGCCGTGCTGGGCTATTCCGGCATGATGGCCGACCCCGCCTCGCTGCCCGCCGAAATCACCGCCAGGCCACGAACTCTGCTGATTCACGGCGAGGCCGACGACGTCGTGGCGCCCACCGCGCTGGCCGCCGCGACCGCCGCGCTGGAGGCGGTGGGCGTGCCGGTGACCGCCCATGCCGAGCCGAATCTCGGCCATGGCCTCTCGGACCAGGGCATCGCCATGGGCATGGCCTTCTTGGCGCAGGCCTTCCTGGACCCTACCTGATGGCCAGTGGCAGCTTTCCAGCCGAGGGAGGATCATTCGTGCCGCTCGCCCTGGACAGTTGCCCCGCTTTGGTTCTAAACGCCGATTTCCGGCCCTTGAGCTATTTTCCGCTGTCGCTGTGGTCGTGGCAGGAGACGATCAAGGCGGTGGTCGCCGAGCGCGTCCACGTGGTCTCGGAATATGACCGCACCGTCCACTCGCCGAATTGGGAAATGCGCCTGCCCAGCGTCATTTCGCTGAAGGAGTACATCCCCTCTTCGCGCCGACCGGCCTTCACCCGGTTCAACGTCTTTTTGCGCGACCGCTTCTCGTGCCAATATTGCGGCGACGCGTTCGCCTCGCACGATTTGACCTTCGACCACGTGGTGCCGCGGTCGCGCGGCGGCCGTACCACCTGGGAAAACGTCGTCACCGCCTGCGCGCCCTGCAATCTGAGCAAGGGCAGCCGCCTGCCGGGTGAAAGCGCCATGTGGCCGCGCGTGCGGCCCTTCCAGCCGACCAACTTCCAGCTTCAGCAAAACGGTCGCGCCTTCCCGCCCAACTATCTGCACGAAAGCTGGCGGGACTTCCTGTACTGGGACACCGTCCTCGATCCCACCTGATGAACCTATCCGAAATGGCCGTAGTGGACGCGGGCGGGTCGTGAAGACCCCCCGACGGGCCAAGTTTTCGCCAAATTCCCAGGCGAAAAAGATGCTCTCCAAAGACAAAATCTGCATCGCGTCAGGGCCGGGAACAAAGGCAAACGGTATCGCCTTCGTCTCGACGGCCCAATGGTGCAGCCCTTTGGTCATAACCTTTGGAGATGTACATGCTGAAGTTCATCGCCCGTCTTGCCCGTGAGGAAAGCGGCGCCACCGCGATCGAGTATGGCCTGATCGCCGCGCTGATCGCCATCGTCATCATCGGCGGCGTCACCGCCACGGGCACCGCGTTGGACGCCAAGTTCAACGAGATCTCCACCGCGGTCACCGCCGCCGGGACCTGAGACGCGGCCGGCGCCGCGGCCGTCGGGTCGCGGCGCCCCCCTTTCCAGACCCCGGCCCAAAGGAATCCCGATGAGAAACCGTGCCTTCATGATGCTGGGCTTCGCCCTGGTCCTGGGCGTGTCGTCCGTCGCCCTGGTCCGCAATCTGCTGGAGGGCAAGGGGGGTGGCGGCCCATCCGATCCCCCCCTGCCAGTCACCACGATCGTGGTCGCCCGCACCGCCTTGACCTTCGGCAACCGGATCAATCGGGAGCACCTGCAGGAAGTCACTTGGCCCCAGGCCAGCGTGCCGCCGGGCGCCTTCGGCACCATCGAAGAGGTGTTGGGAGTCGCGGGCGGCGAGGATCGGGTGGTGTTGAAGTCGATGGAGCCGAGCGAACCGATTCTGGCCTCGAAGGTTTCGGGCCTGGGCGGGCGCGCCACGTTGAGCACGATCATCGCCGCCGACATGCGGGCGGTGACCATCCGCGTCAACGACGTCAACGGGGTGGCGGGCTTCGTGCTGCCCGGCGACCACGTCGACGTGATGATCACCCGCGAGATGGACCGCGACGCCCACGCCACCACCGACATTCTGTTGCAGAACGTCAAGGTGCTGGGCATCGACCAGGAGGCCAGCGACCGCAAGGACAAGCCCCAGGTGGCGCGCGCCGTGACCCTGGAGGTGACCCCCGACCAGGCGCAAAGGATCACCCTGGCGCAACAGGTCGGCACGCTGGGCCTCGCCTTGCGCAACCACACCGACGCGATCGCCGCGCAGGTCCGCACCATCACCCTGTCCGACCTGAAAAGCGGCCCCTCGCCGCAGGCCCAGCCGCCCATCGCCCCGCTCCGCCCCGCCGCCGATCCGGGCTTCAGCGTGCGCATCCTGCGGGGCACCGCCGCCTCGAACTACCACGTGACCCGCGAGGCCCGATAGACCCGAAAGGACGATCCATGACCCTTCGCCTCCCCCTTGGCCGCATGTTCCTTCACGCCGCGACGGCGCTGGCCGTCGCCGCCCCGGTCCTGCTGGCCGACCCGCCCCCGGCCGCCGCCCAGGGGAGGCCCGGACTCACCTTGCGCGACGACGTGCATGCCGGCGATCTGGTGGTCGCCGTCAACAAGTCGCAGGTCGTGCGGCTGGACCAGCCCTTCCGCGAGTTGTCGGTGGGCAATCCGCAGATCGCCGACGTGCTGCCGCTGACCAACCGTTCGGTCTATGTGCTGGGCAAGGCGCTGGGCACCACCAACCTGTCGGTCTACGGCCCGCGCAAGGAGTTGCTGGCCGTGCTCGACCTGGTGGTCGGCCACGATGTCGGCGGCATCAAGACCCGCCTGAACGACCTGATGCCGGGCGAGCCGATCGAGGTGCGGGCGGTCAACGACTCGGTGGTGCTGTCGGGGCGGGTCTCCAGCCCGCAGATCGCCGGCCGCGCCGCCCAGGTCGCCGAGCGCTTCGCCCCCGGCAAGGTGACCAACCTGCTCGAGGTCAATGGCAGCCAGCAGGTCATGCTGGCGGTGCGCATCGCCGAGGTGTCGCGCAGCGTGGCCCGCGAATTGGGCATCAAGCCCAGCTTCATCCTGGGCGGCGAGGACTTCTTCGCCTTCGACACGCTGGACACGCTGGACCTCAACCGCTTCGCCACCGCGCTGGGCCACTGGACGACGCCGTTCGTGACGCTGGACCTGCTGCTCGACGCGTTGGAGGAGAAGGGCGTGGTCAAGATCCTGGCCGAGCCCAATCTGGTCGCCATGTCGGGCGACACCGCCAACTTCCTGGCCGGCGGCGAGTTCCCCGTGCCGGTGGCGCAGAACACCGACGATGGCGGCGACGTCACCATCACCATCGAGTTCAAGCAGTTCGGCGTCAGCCTGGCCTTCACCCCGACCGTGGTCGGGCGCGACCTGATCAATCTGGTGGTCAGCCCCGAGGTCAGCCAGATCGACCGCCAGAACGCGGTGACCCTGTCGGGCTTCATGATCCCCGGCCTGTCGACGCGGCGCGCCACCACCACGGTCGAGCTGCGCGACGGCCAGTCCTTCGCCATCGCCGGCCTGCTGCAAAGCGACTTCTCGGATCAGGTCCGCCAGTTGCCGGGGATCGGCGACGTGCCGGTGCTGGGCGCCTTGTTCCGCAGCTCGGAATTCCAGCGGCGCGAGAGCGAGCTGGTGATCATCGTCAGCCCGCGTCTGGTGCGCCCGGTCGAGTCCAACATGCTGGCCGCGCCGACCGACGGCTTCCTGCCCCCCTCGGATCTGGACCTGTTCCTGATGGGCCGCGTCGAGGCCCCCGCCTCGGCGATGGCCCGGCCCGTGTCGGCCCGCCGCGTGCTGGGTCCGCAGGGCGGCGGCATCGAAGGCCAGTACGGCCACATCGTCAAGTGAGGCGTCCCATGAAGCGCATCATCCTCGTTCTCGCTCTCGTTCCCGTGCTGGGCTTGGGCGCCTGCGACATCACGCCGCAAGCCACCCTGACCCCCGGCTTCGGCGACACCGTCCGCCATAATATCGCCGCGCAGACGGTCAATCCGGCGCCGCCGCCCGAGACCCCCACCATGGGCGACGGCAAACGGGCCGGCGCCGCGTGGCAGCGCTACAGCGACGGCCAGGTGCGCCAGCCGCCGCGCCTGGGCACCTCGGATGTCACCCAGGGCGGGGCGGGCAAATGACCAGCCTGTGGCGGGATCGGAGCGGCACCGTCGCGGTGCAGGTGGCGGTGACCGCCGCCGCGTTGTTGGGGGCGGGCGCCCTGGCGATCGATCTGGGCCGCGCCATGGTGCTGAGCAGTCAGCTTCAGAACGCCGCCGACGCCGCCGCGCTGGCCGGCGCCGCCGAATTGGACGGCGGCGCCGGAGCGATGGCCAGCGCCCAGGCCGCCATCGCCGGCACCTTCGGAAGCAACAGCCAGTCGCATGCCGATGACGGGCTGGGCGCCACCGTCGCGGTCGCCAATATCCGCTTCCTGCGCGACGCCGCCAACGAGGCGGCCGACGACACCGAGGCCCGCTTCGTCGAGGTGACGGTTCAGCCGCGCTCGGTCACATCCAGCCTGATCGCCGCCCTGGCCGGGCCGAAGCTGGTCACCACCAACGCCCGCGCCATCGCCGGCTTCATGCAGGTCGCCTGCCGCATCCCGCCCTTGATGATCTGCAATCCGTTCGAGGCCACACTGGGCGTTGGCGCCCCGTTCAGCGCGACGGTCGGCCAGCAGATCCTGGTCAAGAGCCAGGGGCAGGGCGCGCAATGGGCGCCCGGCACCTTCGGGCTGCTCGATCCGCCGACCGGCAACAGCGGCGCGGCCGCCGTGGCCGGCTTCCTGGCCTCGGCCAATCCGCCCAACTGCTATGGCCCCGGCGTCGACATCCGGCCGGGGCAGGTCAATTCGGTGCGCACCGCCTTGAACACCCGCTTCGACATGTACGAGGCGCCCTATTTCGCCGGCTCGAAGAACAATCCGGCCTACCGCCCGGCCCGCAACGTCACCAAGGGCATGGTGGTCGGCGGCAATCCGTGCAACCCGACCACCGCCAGCCCGCCCCAGGCGATGGGCCTGCCGCGCGACGCCTGCCTGATCGCCGGCACCTGCGAGCGCTTCGGCGACGGCGTCTGGGATCTGGCCGGCTATTGGTCGGTCAATCACGGCGGCAGCCCGCCGGCCGGGGTGACCACCCGCTATCAGGCCTATCGCTGGGAGATCGACAACGCGGCCATCCCCAACGCCGATCCCGCCACCGGAACGACGCTGGAGAACGGCGCGCCACAGTGCAGCGGCGTCACCCCCAGCGACGACCCCGACCGCCGGGTGCTCTACATGGCGGTGGTGAACTGCCTGGAGCAGGGTATCGCCGGCAACGACGACGACATTCCCGCCATCGCCTATCTCGAAGCCTTCATGACCGAGCCGGTGCCCAGCGCGGCCAGCCAGGTGGCGATCTATCTCGAGGTGGTCAGTGTTTCGACGATGGGCGGGATGTCCGAAATCCTGCACGACATGATCCAGCTTTATCGGTGACGCCATGATGCTCGTTCGCGACCGGCGCGGCGGGGCGGCCGTCGAATTCGCCCTGACGCTGCCCTTCCTGATCCTGATGCTGTTCGCCGTGGTCGATCTGGGCCGCGCGGTCTGGCAGCACCACGTCGTCGCCAAGTCGATCCGCGACGCCACCCGCTATCTGGCCCGCACGCCGGACCCCACTTCGACGGTGTTCCAGGGGCTGGCGATCAATCTGGGCCAGCGCGGCTCGATCGACACCAGCGACGCGCCGCTGCTGGGCGCGGGCGGCGACGACATGATCGCCGTTTCGTTCCAGATCACCTGGGTGGACAACGCCGCCGGCACTTGGCGCGGCGCCGCGATGATCCCGGTGGTGAACGGCCAGGCGTCCTACGCCTTCAAGCCGATGTTCGGCTTCGATCTGGTCGAGCAACTGACCATCTCGGCCGGCCATGTCCAGCGTCACCTGGGGGAATGACCATGCGGCGCGATGATCGGGGTTCCTCGGCGGTCGAATTCGCCATCGTCTTCATGCTGCTGACCGTGATCACCTTCGGCATCTTCGAGACCAGCCTGCTGATGATGCAGTGGCAGCGCGCCGAGAAGGCCACCCAGATGGGGGCGCGCTACGCCGTGGTCTCGCCGATGGTGGCGCCCGGATTGGCCACGGCGGACGGCATGGACAACGGCGTCGAAGCCGGCACGCCCTGCATGGATGCCGCCACCGGCGCGACGATCGCCGCCTGCGCGCTGACGCAAAATCCGGTGGTCTGCCAGTCGGGCGGCTGCGACGGCTACGGCTTCGACGGGGTCGCCTTCACGGCGATCGTCGACGAGATGCGCAAAATCCTGCCCGACATCGACGAAAGCAACGTCGTGGTCGAATACCGCTTCGTCGGGCTGGGCTTCGTCGGCCGTCCGGGCGGGCAGCCGCTGTCGGTCACCGTCCGCCTGCAAAACATGACCTTCGATTTGATCGTGCTCGACGATCTGGTGGGGATGAACGGCCAGTTGGCGATGCCGGCCTTCGCCACCACGCTGGCGGGCGAGGACCTGAGCGACGACACCATCTGAGCTTGTGGAGAGATCACTTTGGAAATGCTGAACAAACGACGGGGCATGCGGGTGGTGGCGCTGCTTCGCACGCCCGAGGCCAAAGAGGCGGTCGATCGCGCCCTGGCCGGGGTGGCGGGCATCGCGGCCGAGACCACGATGGGCAGCCTCGCCGCGGTGGGGCCGGGTTTGGCCGGGGCGCAGCCGCCGTCGCTGATGTTGGTCGACGTCGACTTGGACGACGACGCCGAGATGAACGCGCTGGCCGCGATGATCGCCGGAGGCGCCGGCATGGTGGTGGTGACCTCGGCGCGGGCGTCGCTGGCCGGCATGCGCCGCCTGATGCGGCTGGGCATCACCGATCTGTTGCCGCAGCCGATCCAGGCGGCCGACGTGCTGAGCGCGGTGCAGGCCGCCGCCGACGCGGCGCGTGGCAAAATCGCCGGCCGAGGCGCCGCCGAGGGGGTGGCGATC
>JADFZP010000081.1 GCA_015232485.1 Alphaproteobacteria bacterium | reverse complement strand
CGGATCAAGTCCGGCCATGACGAGTGGAGAGGATGCTCTCCGGCGAGCCATTTGCCGGGCCTCAGTCGGCGAGTCCCATCACAAAGGCCAAGGCGACGTCGAGGCGGACGATCGGCGCGCCGACGCGCTCCCGCCGGACGGTAACCGGCTTGTCCGCCATGATCTGGGAGCGCGCGCGCAAACCGTTGCCGGGATGAGGTTCGATGGTGATCCGGAAGTCCGGCGCGTCCACCAGTTCCGAAGTCATTTGGCAGACCACCACCGAGCCGGTCGGGGCTTACCGTAGCCGCCGAATGCCGCGAGCACGTCACCGCGTCTCATCAAATTCCGCGACCGATTCGATCCAGTCCAGCGCGTCGTTCTCGGCGGCGGGCGAGAGACGCGCCACCTGCTCCGCCACGCGATGTCGCGTCGCTTCGGCGCGCATCGCCTTCATTCGCCGTGGCGGCTCGGCCATCGGACTCTCCTCTTCAACGTCTTGAGCCCCGGTCACCGCGGCTTCAGCGCGCGCGCCACGCCGAAGCCCCAGCGGAGCACGCCGGCGACGCGCGGGGCGCGGTTGCGGATGAAGTAATAGACGTGGCGGGACAGAAGGCTCATGCCCCCCTCGCCGGTTCCGGCGATGCGGGCGTAGTGGACCAGGGCGGGCGCCTTGTAGAGGGTGGGCGCCAGGCGGCTGATCCAAGGCCCCCACCAGCCGCGTTCGTTCAGCCGGTGCGCCCACAATCCGTACACGTAGCCCACGCTGACATAGCCGCCATGGCGGCGGCAGATGTCGAATACCTCGGCGAAGATGACCTCGCGCATGCTGAGCGTCTTGGTCTCGGCGTAAAGCCGCGACTGCGCCAGCTTGTCTTCGATGAAGTGGATGCAGCCGCCGGCATTGGCGATGCGCAGCCAATAATCATAGTCCATCGCGGTCTTCAGCTTGGCGTCGAAGGGGCCGGTCAGGTCGGCGATGCGGCGGCGCCAGAAGGCGGCCGGCTGGCAGACGCAGCAATCCTCCATCAGCCGGGCGAAGCTGTAGGGCGCCGAATTGTAGAGGCCGGTGACGCGGTCGTCCTCGTCGATGTAATCGGCGTTGCCATACAGCATGTCGCATTCGGGATTGAGCGCCATGTGGCGCGCCACGCGCGAGATGGCGTCGGGCAGCAGGATGTCGTCCGAATTCAGATAGGCCAGGATCTCGCCCCCGACCCGCGCGAAGCCTTTGACGATGGCGTCGGTCTGGCCCTTGTCGGGCTCGGAAATCCAGGTGATCAGGTCGCCATAGCTTTTCAGGATCTCGACCGTGTCGTCGGTCGAGGCGCCGTCCATCACCAAAAGCTCGATCGGGCCGTCATAGTCCTGGGCCAGCACGCTGTCGATCGAGCGGCGGATGAAGCGGCCCTGGTTGCGGGTCGGCATCACGATGCCCACCCGCGGCTTGGTCTCGTCGCGAACGACCGGGGCGGGATCGGACAGGGCGCGGTCGAGCACCCGCAACAGCCCCAGGCGCAGCGCCTGGGCGCTGTCGCGCCAGCGATAGGCGTCGAGCCGCTTGCGCCCGCGCTCGACCATGGCGGCGTGCAGGCCCGGTTCGTCGACGATGCGCCGCATCAGCCCGGCGATGGCGTCGGTGTCGGTTGGATCGCAAGACAGCACCGCGTCGCCGCCCACCTCGGGCAGCGACGAGGAGTTCGCGCAAATCACCGGCGTGCCGTAATGGAAGGCCTCGAGCAACGGCATGCCGAAGCCCTCGAACAGCGAGAAATAGACCAGCGCCTCGGCGTGGCGGAACAAGGCCCGCATGCGGCCGTGATCGACATAGCCCAGGTGATAGATCGGCAGATCGCCGAAGCCGTCGACCGCCGCGGACCAGCCATCGGGATTGCCGGTCAGCACCAGCCCGGTGTCGGGCGGCAGATGGGGCAGCGCCTTGCGCAGCGCCTCGAACAGGCGGCGGTGGTTCTTGTGCGGCCACAGATTGGCCGGCATGAAGAAATAGCGGCGATAGACCGAGGCCGGCCCCAGGGCCTCGTCGCGCGACACCTCGTCGCCGTCCAGGCGTTCCTCGGCCAGTTCCTCGGGCAGGGCGGCGGGCATCAGGAAGACGTCGGGGCAAGCCGTCCACGGCGAGTCCAGGATGGTGCGGCGCGAATGCCCGGTCAGGGTGGCGATGCCCCCCGCCCGCGCCATCGCCAGATGGAAGGCGCGCCGCCGCGAGGCCAGCATCCAGCCGGGGAAGAACTGTGGGAAGAACTCGTGTTGCAGATCGGGGATGACGAAGACCTGCCGCTCGATCGGGAAATCGGGAATGCGCGGATTGGCGGGCACCTCGAGCGCCGGCTCCTGCGGATAGGCGCGGATCAAGACGTCGACCCCGGCGACCTTCAGATGGGGCGCCATGGCGGCATGGAAGTGCGGCCCGTAATCGGCCAGCGAGACGTTGAGCACCTGGGCCGAATTCAGCAGGATCGGCGGCTTCTCGCCGCGATGGAAGACGATCACCCGATCCTGCGGGAAGGCGCGCACATAGTCGCGCAGCACGCCGCCCACCCAGGGCACGATGCCGCCGCTGACGCCCGCCACCAGCGGATGAAGGTCGATGCCGATGGTCAGCGCCCCGGCGCCCACCGCCGCGCCGCCCCGGCGCTCGGCCGGAGCGGGCATGCCGGCGGGATCGACGCCCAACTCGGCCAGGCCGTCCTGGGCCTCGGTCCACAGGCGCACCGCCGGCCAGACCAGATTGTCGCCCAACCCGGCCTCGGGCCGCTGCGCCTCGCGCACCAGGGTGTCCAGCCAATAGCACAGGGCGCCACGACTGAGCGCGTGCCCGCCATGGCGCTCGGCGACGCGGCGCAACTCCTCGGCCCGGCGGAACCCGCCCGAGGCGGTCAGCGTCGAGCCCCATTCCCGCGTCGCGGCCAGATCGGCCTC
This sequence comes from Alphaproteobacteria bacterium, assembly GCA_015232485.1. Lineage (GTDB taxonomy): Bacteria > Pseudomonadota > Alphaproteobacteria > Rhodospirillales > Magnetospirillaceae > JADFZP01. Next base: position 7,082 of record JADFZP010000081.1, on the reverse strand, counting down.
GATGACGCGAGGCGCCGCCACCGCCGAAAGCCTGATCCACAAATCCCAGTCGAAGCCCCACCGCAGGCTCACATCCAGCGGCCCGGCCGTCTCCAGCGCGGCGCGGGACATGAAGGTGGCGGGTTGCAGGACGTAGTTGATGCCCTCGATCAGGGCGCGGCGGTCGAAGACCAGCGGGTTGGCGAAATAGCGTTCCTTGACCGTGCCGTCCTCGGCGGCCCGCACCCCGTTGCCGAACCAGAAGCTGGCGGAGGGATCGGCGCGCCACGCCTCGACCACGCGGGCCAGCGCGCCGGGCAGCAGGAAATCGTCGGCGTTGAGCCAGGTGACGATTTCGCCGGTGGCCCGCGCCAAGCCCTTGTTGATCGCGTCGGCGGCGCCGTCGTCGGGCTCGACGATCACCTGCGACAGGCGATCCCTCCAGCGCTCCAGGATCTCCAGCGTGCCGTCGGTCGAGCCGCCATCCACGACGATGTGTTCAAGGTCGGCAAAGCCCTGCTCGGCCACCGAGGCCAGGCATTGCTCGATGAAGCGGCCTTGGTTCAAGGACGGCGTCACGATGGTGATGCGGGGCGAGGCGGCCATGGTTTTCGCTTCCGTGATGGTTACCAGCGCCACCAGCCGCGGCGGGGCGGCGTGACGGGCGGTGGGGTGGTGGTGGTCGGCAGGCCGGCGCGGTCGGTGCCCAGTTCGGTGGTGAAGTCCTGCACCGCTTTCCACAACTCGACCAGCGGCGGGGCGAGGCGTGGATCGAGTCCACCCTGGGGCCGCCCCGTCTCCTTGAACAAGGTGTCCAGAAAATAGCACAGCGCGCCGCGCGTCATCGGCTTTCCGCTGTGGCGTTCGGCGATGCGGCGCAATTCCTCGGCGCGCGGGAAGCCGCCCGAGGCGGTCAAGGTGGCTTCGTATTCGCGCGAGGCGGCCAGCGTGGCGTCGATCGCCACCGGCTCGGCCAGGGCGGACAGGCGCAGCCACAAATCCCAGTCGAAGCCCCACCGCAAGCCGGCGTCCAACGGCCCCACCCGACGCAGCGCCGCCCCGTTGATGAAGGTGGCCGGCTGCAACACGTAGTTCAGCCCCTCGGCCAAGGCGCGCCGGTCGAAGCGCGGCGGAGCGGGAAAGAACGGCTCGGTCAGGGCGCCGTCCTCGGCGGCCCGCATGCCGTTGCCGAACACGAACGAGGCGTCGGGATGGGCGCGGAACGCCTGGGCGACCCGCGCCAGCGCGCCGGGCAGCAGGAAGTCGTCGGCGTTCAGCCAGGCGACCACGTCGCCGGTGACCCGCGCCAGCCCCTTGTTGATCGCGTCGGCGGCCCCCCCGTCGGGCTCGCACACGAAGCCCGCCAACTGGCCCCGGCGGCGTTCGAGAATCTCGCGCGTGCCATCGGTCGAGCCGCCGTCGATCACCCAATGCTCGACATCCGGCCAGCCCTGGGCCGTCACCGAATCCAGGCAGGCGTCGAGAAACCGCGCCTGATTCAGGGACGGCGTGACGATGCTGAAGCGAAGGTCGGGACACGCGTCGGGCATGCCGGTTCCTTAGCCCAAACCCGCGAATCTGTCACGTCCGACGCGCCCATCGATGCTCCTGAACCATTGCGATGGATCGAAACGGCCCCTAATCTGTCGTTTTCGACCCATTGGGATGGAGCATTCGTGGCCAGCGGCGACCACGAGACGCGGCGAGCGGCCCGCCGGGCCTTGGCCGAGGCGGCCGAGCGCGGCGAACTTCGCCTGCCGGACGCCGTCCGCGCCATGCGCCGGGCGCTCGACCTCAATCAACAGGAGTTCGGGCGGTTGTTCAAATTGACCCGGCGCCAAATCTCGGAATTGGAGAACGCGGCCGGCGATCCCAAGCTCTCGACGCTGACCCGCATCGCCCGCGTGTTCGGCATGGGCGTCGGCTTCGTCCCGACGTCCACCCCTCCACGCGGCGAATGATCCTTGGGTTCACTCGGGCCAGAACGCGTCGTCGAGACCCTGTTCCAGCGACCAGGGGCACTCGACCGGAAAGGTCGATTTTGGAAAGCCGGTTTCCCCGGTCGCCAGGATCGCCGCCTTGCGATAGGCGTCGGTCAACGCCTCGCCGCTTGTCGATTTCAGGCTGGGATTGTCGCGCAGGTGGTCGCGCAAATCGTCCCGTTGAACCGCGATGGTCGTTTCCCAACTCGCCCCGCGCCGGCCGGGCTGGAAACGCCACTTGAGAAGGTGCAGCAGCAGGATGGTCAGGCGGTTCACCAGTTCGCGCCGCTCCGCCCTGCCCATGCTTTCGATCTCCTCGGCGATGTGCTCGATGTCGGCCGTATTCAGCTTGCCTTGGCGCAGCAAGGCGGCCTGCTCATTGGCCCAGGCGTGGAAATCGCGCTCATAAAGGCTGCTGGTCGTCATCGCCCTGTCCTTCAATCCGGAGAGCGTTCGAATCATGGTTGGCCTCGTGCCCGCATGCAAGCCGGTTCGCTTGCATCCGGCCGGCCTCCCGTTCCGCCGCAATCTGGCGCCGTGACCGTCACACCAGTCGCCGCGCGTCAGCCGAAGCCGAGAAACAGGGCCAGCGCCCGATTGACGGCAAGCATCGTGCCGTCGTCGAGACGGCCGAAGGTTTCGCCCAGCCGATCGCGCCGTACCGTCATGGCCTTGTCCACCATGATCTGGGAGGAAAGTCGCAGGCCGTTCTCCGGTGTCGGGTCGATGGTCAGGCGGAACAGGGGGGCCGCGATCACCGCGCTGGTCACCAGAAGGACCGTGACGGTGGCGTGCGCATCGAACTGATCGGATTGGATGACGAGCGCCGGCCTTGGTTTGCCGAAATCACCCTGCATGGCGACGGTCACCAAGTCGCCACGCCTCACGCCGTCCACCCATCGACATCCTTCAGCGTTTCGTCCATGAAATGCCGCAGGTCGTCGTCCGCCGCATCGGCTTCGGCGGCCAGCTTCGATTGCCGTCGGCATTCGTCGGCGAAGCCGGGCCGGCGGGTATCGGGAACCCAGATCTGGATCGGCCGCAACCCGGCGGCCCGCAATCCGTCCCTGTGCTGTCTGACGCGGCGGGAAATGCTTGAGCCCATGAGCGATCCTCCAGTTACATGTAACATAGCTCGCCGGTCACCCGAGGGCAACCGGCTCGCTCGTCACACCACGTCGGCGAACCCCTTCTGGGTCTTCAGGAACCACGACAGCCCCGCCCAGGCCACCGCCCAGGCGGCCAGGGAGTAGAGGCCGAGGGCGGTCCAGTCGGGGGCGTTTCCCCACACCACCACGGCGCGCAGTTGCTCGACCGGCACGGTCAGTGGACTGAATTGGAGGAATTGGCGGAAGGCCTCGGGCACCGCCTCGGGCGGGTAGAAGATCGGGCTTAGGAACATCATCGCCGAGACCAGCACGCCGACGATATGGCCTAAGTCGCGGACATACATGCCGATCGAGGCGAACACCCAGGCGATGCCCATGGTCATCAAGGCCAGCGGCAGCAGGATCAGCGGCGCCAGCAAGGTGGTGACCGGCGGCGGCCCGACCAGCACCCAGCGTCCGGCCACCAGGATGCCTAAGCCGATCGCCGCGTTGAACAGGGCCGACAGCATCGGCACCCAGGGCAGGACGTAGACCGGGAAGACGATCTTCTTCACATAGACGGCGTTCTCGCGGATCAGCGACGGCGCCCGCGTGGCGCTTTCCGAGAACATCCAGAAGCACACCAGCCCGGCGAACAGCACGACCGGGAAGTCCTTGGCGTCCGAGGTGCCGCTCCAGCGGGCGCGGAACACCACGCCGAACACGAAGCTGTAGACGGTCAGCATCATCAGCGGCACCGCCACCGCCCACAAGGCGCCCATCAGCGAGCCGCGATAGCGGGCCGCCACCTCGCGCGCCGCCAGCCGCAGGATCAGCGGCCGGTGCCACAGGAAGGTGTTGAACGGCGCCAGCGGCAGCCAGCCGGGGTGGCGGATCTTCATGAGGGGGCCTCGATGTCGCGCACGCTGGCCGCCTGCCCGCCGCAATCGACCAGACCGGCGACCATCAGGTCGGGCTCGGGCAGGATGCGAAACATCAGCGCGTCGACCATTCGGTGCAAAAAGATCATCTCGCCGGTCTCGGTCGAGACCACGCCGGCATTGGCGAAATAGGTTCCGGGCACCAGGATGGCGCGGAACGGGAAGCGCACCTCGACCTCGCGCCCCGCCTTGGCGTCGATGCCCTGGCCCAAGAGGTGCGACACCCGGCCGGCCACCTCGATGCCGCTGATCGTGCGCAGCAGCATGCCAAACGTCACGCCGCCCGCGTCGCGGTCGAAGCGCACCCGGTAGCAGTAATGATATTCGCGGCCATGGACCAGATTGTTGACCCGCTCGTGGCGCGGCGTCTCGATGTGGATGTCGCCGATCACCGCGCCGTTGGGCTGGTATTCGACCATGCTGGTCGAGACCATGTTGGGATCGAGAAAGGCGTCGTCCTCGTCGGCGTCGGAGGTTTCGACGGGGACCGCCGACGCCTCGGCCTCGCCCGAGCGGTCGAGCGCGCGGACCCGCTCGCGCACCTCGTCGTCGGCGCCGGGCGGGGCGTAGACCAGGCGATGATACTGCGCCACCACGGCGCGCGGGCTGCCGGTCAGCAACCGCTCGCCGTGATCGAGCAGGATGGCGCGGTCGCACAGCTCGACCACGGTGCGCGAGTTGTGGGTGACGAACAAGATGGTGCAGCCCTTGGCCTTCAACTGGTTGATGCGGGCGAAGCATTTGCGCTGGAACGCCTCGTCGCCGACCGACAGCGATTCGTCGACCACCAGGATGTCGGGATCGGCGTGGATCGCCACGGCGAAAGCCAGTCGCGAATACATGCCGCTGGAATAGGTCTTCACCGGCTGGTCGAGGAACGGCCCGATATCGGCGAAGGCCACGATCATGTCCATGCGCTCGGCGATTTGGCGGCCGTCCAGACCCAGCAGCGTGGCGTTCAGGATGACGTTCTCGCGGCCCGAGAATTCCGGGTTGAACCCCGCCCCCAGCCCCAGCAGGGCGGCGACTTGACCATCGACCTCGACGGTGCCGCCGCTGGGCGTGACGGTGCCCGAGATGATCTCCAAAAGCGTCGTCTTGCCCGAGCCGTTGCGGCCCAGGATGCCCACCGTCTCGCCCCGCGCGATGTCGAAGCTGATGCCGCGCAGCGCCCAGAACTCGCGATACAGCTTCTTGAAGCCGCGCAGGAACATCTGCTTCAGCCGGTCCTCGGGCCGGTCGTAGACCAGATAGGCCTTCGACAGGTCGCGGACCCGGATCGCCGGCTGGGACACCCCTATCGCCCCTGCCGTCCGTACTGGTCGTCGAGGCGCACGATGTCGTCCTCGCCAAGATAGCTGCCCGACTGCACCTCGATCAGCCTGAGCGGCACCCGGCCGGGATTTTCCAGGCGGTGCTGGACGCCCAGCGGGATGAAGGTCGACTGGTTCTCGTGCAGCAACAGGTCCTCGTCGCCGCGCACGATGCGGGCGGTGCCTTCGACCACCACCCAATGCTCGGCGCGGTGATAGTGGTATTGCAGCGACAGCTTGGCGCCGGGGTTGACGATGATCTGCTTGACCTGGAACCGCTCGCCGATCTCCAGCGTCTCGTAGCTGCCCCACGGGCGATAGACGCGGCGATGGCTGTTGCCCTCGGAGCGGCCGTCGCGCGCCAGGCGGCCGACGATGTTCTTGACGTCCTCGACCCGGTCGGCGGTCGAGACCAACACCGCGTCGTCGGTGACCACCACCACCAGATCCTCGACGCCGATCGCGGCGACCAGCGGCCGGGTCGAGCGGATGTAGCAGTTGCGCACATCGTCGATCAGCACGTCGCCTTCCAGCACGTTGCCGGCCTGATCCTTGTCGGCGACCCCCCACAGGGCCGACCACGAGCCGACGTCGCTCCAGCCGATGTCGGCCGGCACCACCACGGCGCGGTCGGTGTGCTCCATCACCGCGTAGTCGACCGATTGGCCGCGGGCGCGGGCGAACGAGTCGGAATCGAGGCGCAGGAAGTCGAGATCGCCGCGCGCCAGCCCGACCGAGTCGCGGCAGGTGGCCAGCATGTCGGGGTCGAGCCGCCCCAGCTCTTCAAGCCAAGCCCGCGCGGTGAACACGAACATGCCGCTGTTCCAGTAATAGCCGCCCTCGGCGAGATAGGTCTCGGCGGTTTCGCGGGCCGGCTTCTCGACGAAGCGCGCGACCTTCGAGCAGCCGGGCGCCACCGAAGGCTCGCCGGCGCGGATGTAGCCGTAGCCGGTGGCGGGATGCTCGGGCGCGATGCCGAAGGTGGCCAGGGCGCCTTGCCGGGCGGCGGCCACGGCGGTGGCGACGGCGCGGCGGAATCCCTCGGTGTCGCGGATGGCGTGGTCCGAGGGCAGGACCAGCAAGATCGCCTCGGGGTCCTCGGCGGCGACCAGCAAGGCGGCGGCGGTCACCGCCGGCGCGGTGTTGCGGGCCACCGGCTCGAGCACGATCTGGCGCGGCCGCACCCCCGCCTCGGCGAGTTGCTGGGCGATCAGGAAGCGGTGCTCCTCGTTGCACACCAGGATCGGCGCGGCGAAGCCGGGGCCGTGAACGCGCAGCGCGGTTTCCTGCAACATGGTCCGGTCGCCCAACAGCGGCAGCAACTGCTTGGGATAGCTGGAACGGGACACCGGCCACAGCCGGGTACCCGACCCGCCGGACAGGATGATGGGAACGATGCTGGGCGCTGAACTCATCGTCGAATCCGATCATGGGGAAGACGCGCCGGACTGTGCCAAAATCCCCGCCGCACCGCAATGGCCGAGCCCAGGAAGTCGCCGCGGTCATTTTCGCGCTTGCGGCTGAGATGACGGCAGACCGGTCGGAGATCAACGCCGCCTCCCGCCTAATATGCTGAAATCCCATGATAAGCGAGTTTTCGAAACGACGTGCGCACGTACGCATGGGCGAACGGGTGAAGGAGCGACCGGACACATGGCGGGTCGTGCGGACGGCCACAGGGACGGCCGTCCGCCCGTCCGCCCGGCCAAACGGCGGAACGGAGAAACGGATGCACGACCGATTGACTATCCGTATGCGCGTTCATATGATCCGTCGGAT
>JADFZP010000080.1 GCA_015232485.1 Alphaproteobacteria bacterium | reverse complement strand
CCGGTCCCAGAACCCGGCGATCGAGCAGCGAATGAACGGCCAGCAGCGCCACCCCGACCGCCGCCCCGGCCAGCGCGGCGTAAAGCGCGCCCCGGCCGAACGCCGCCTGATCCTCGACGCCCGCCGCGCGCAGCGACAGCCACACCGCGACGGCGACCGCCACATAGGCGAGCAGCGCGACGGCGGCGAACAGGGCGGCGAAGCGTCGGCGATGGGTCATGGCCGACACCGCGCCCGGTCAGGGAAGGTATTGCTTGACCCGTTCGACCACCTCGCGGGTGGAGAACGGCTTGGTGATGTAGTCGTCGGCCCCCAGCGCCAGCCCCTTCTCGCGCTCGATCTCGCGGCCGCGCGCCGTCAGCATCAGGATGCGGACGTCCTTCCAGCGGGCGTCGGCGCGGATCGCCTGGCAGACGTCGTAACCGTCGCGCTTGGGCAGCATCACGTCGAGCAGCACCAGATCGGGAGTCTCCTCCTCCATGGCGCGCAAGGCGGCGTCGCCATCGCGCGCCACGCGCACCGCGAAGCCCGCCTGCTTCATCAGGAATTCGAGCGACAGCACGATGTTCGGCTCGTCGTCGACGACCAGAACGGAACGCACGCGCGACCTCCCTCGCGGCCGAAATCATGGCGATCATATCACGAGCCGGCCGAAACGGGGATGGCGATGGCACCTCCCTCCCAATGGGGGATGCCGGCGGACATTGTCGCCTTTCCCATGGATGGCTAGATTGTCCCGTGACGATCCCCGCCGCCCCCCAACGGGGACGGGGGAAAACCGTGGGGAGCGCGCCGCATTTCAGCGCTAGGCGCGAAATGTCTTTTGCTATGGAATGGAAATAGCCATATCGTTTCCTTGGAAACACAAGGAGGGCGATATGCCGCAATCCCGACAAGCGGTCGATCCGCGAGCTGGCGCGACCCTGGCCAAGGCGGTGGTGCGGGCGGCCGGGCTTCTCCACTTCAACCAGGCGGCGCTTGCGGATATCCTCGGCATCAGCCCCGCGACGGCGTCCCGGCTGCATTCCGGCGGATACGTCTTCGACCGGAGCCGAAAGAAGGAATGGGAACTAGCCCTGCTGTTCGTCAGGATGTTCCGTTCGCTGGACGCGATCCTCGGGCATGAAGAGCAGGCGAAGCAGTGGCTTGAAGGTGAAAACCTGGGGCTGAACGGCCGGCCCGCCGACCTGATCCGCACGACTGAGGGACTGATCCGTGTCATTCACTACCTGGACGCCTATCGCGGTCGCATCTGAAGCGGCCCAGGCCCGCTTCGATCTGTGGAGGGCGGTCGAGGCCCAGCACGCGGTGTCGACGATGGTGCTCGTCGACACCCTCGACGAGCAGTCCCTGCTGGAACAATTGCTGGAAACCTCGAAGCCGCCTCTGCCGCCATTGGCGGAGGGCGCCCACTGGCTGCTGTTCACCCCGTTCCGCTATCCACCGCCACATCACGGCTCGCGGTTTCGCGGGCCGCTCGACCCGGGCGTGTTCTATGGCGCCGAGGATGTCCGGGCCGCCTGCGCCGAGCTTGGCTTCTGGCGGTGGAGGTTCCTGATGGAAAGCCCGTCGCTCGCCGGAATCGATCCTCGGCCGCAGACGGTGTTCAGAGCCGCCGTGGCCACTCTGACGGTCGATCTCCGCCGTGCCCCTTTTGACCGCGACCGGGCGCGTTGGGTCGATCCGGCCAGCTACGAGGCGACGCAGGACTTGGCCAGAACCGCCCGCGAAGGCGGAATCGGGGCCATTTTGTACCAATCGGTGAGCGACCCAGGACAGGGCGGCTGCGGCGCGGTCCTCGCGCTTGACGCCTTCGCGCAAGGAACCCCCCTGGAAACCCAGACTTGGTGGCTTTCCGTGACCAGGGATCGGGTGGTCTGGCGGCGGGACGACGTGTTTCATAGGTCAACCTTCGAATTCGACGCCCGTGCGTTCCAAGGATGATGCGCCGTCACCCGGTTCGCCCGCGAGCGACAGGCGGCGGTTAGGGCCGGGATCGCGCGCCACGCGCACCGCGAAGCCCGCCTGTTTCATCAGGAATTCGGGCATGGCGATGGCGCCTCCCTCCCAATGGGGATGAGGGGAGGCATTGTCGAAAACCCTATCGGCATCTAGATTGTTCGGATGCTTGCCAGCAAAGCCAAATACGGACTGAAGGCGATGGTCCACCTCGCCCGCAAGGAGGGCGAAGGCTCGGTCCTGATCGCCGAGATCGCCGAAAAAGAGCGCCTGCCCAAGAAGTTCCTCGACACCATTCTGCTGGAACTGAAGAACAACGGTTTGCTGAACAGCAAGAAGGGCAAAGGTGGCGGCTATTGCTTGGCGCGCCCCGCCGACCGCATTTCGGTGGGCGACATCATTCGGGTGCTGGATGGTCCCTTGGCGCCGGTGCCTTGCGTCTCGCGCCTTTCCTATAAGCGTTGCGACGACTGCGTGGACGAGACCGCCTGCGCGGTGCGCTCGGTCATGCAGGATGTCCGCGACGCCATCGCCCAGATCCTCGACAACACCACGCTGGCGCAGATGGCCGCGCGGGCCGGGCCGGCCGAGCCGGTGCTGATGTACGACATCTGACATACCACATTCGAAAACTCCCGATTGAGCGCCGATGTACGAAAAAGGCCATTTGACTCACGCAACTGAATAATCTACAAACAAGTAGACTGTAGGGTTATGGAGGTCGGAATGGTTTGGAGCCCCAAGATCGTGGCATTGGCCGTCGGCATGGCGATCGCCGTTCCCGGGGCGCAGGCCGCCGAGCGGACGCTGCTCAACGTCTCCTACGACCCCACGCGCGAGTTGTACCAAGACGTCAACGCGGCCTTCGGCCAGCGGTGGAAGGCCCAGACCGGCGACGATCTCAAGGTCAACCAGTCGCATGGCGGCTCGGGCAAGCAGGCCCGCTCGGTGATCGACGGGCTCGAGGCCGACGTGGTGACCCTGGCGCTGGCCTGGGACATCGACGCCATCGCGCAAAAGGGCGGGCTGCTCGACGCCGGCTGGCAGGCCCGGCTGCCGTACAACAGCGCGCCCTACACCTCGACCATCGTGTTCCTGGTGCGTCAGGGCAATCCCAAGGCGATCAAGGATTGGGGCGATCTGGCCAAGCCGGGCGTGCAGGTCATCACCCCCAACCCCAAGACCTCGGGCGGGGCGCGCTGGAATTACCTCGCCGCGTGGGGCTGGGCGCTGGGCGCCTTCGGCAATGACCCCGCCAAGGCCGAGGCGTTCGTGGCCGATCTGTTCCGCAACGTGCCGGTGCTCGATTCGGGCGCGCGCGCCGCGACCAACACCTTCGCCCAGCGCGGCCTGGGCGACGTGCTGCTGGCCTGGGAGAACGAGGCCATCCTGGCGCTTCGCGAACTGGGCGGCGGCTTCGAGATCGTCGCGCCCTCGCTGTCGATCCTGGCCGAGCCCTCGGTCGCGGTGGTCGACAAGGTGGCGGACAAGAAGCGCAACCGCCCGGCCGCCGAGGCCTATCTGAAATTCCTGTACACGCCCGAGGGCCAGGAGATCGTGGCCCGCCACCATTTCCGCCCGCGCGATCCCGACATCGCGAAGAAATACGCCAAGGACTTCCCGGCGATCCGGCTGTTCACCATCGACGAATTGTTCGGCGGCTGGCAAAAGGCCCAGCGGGACCACTTCGCCGACGGGGGCAGCTTCGATCGTGTGATGGCCCGCAAATGACCGCCGCGGCACGGGCCGGATTTCGCCGGGTGATACCCGGCTTCGGCCCGACGCTGGGGTTGACCCTGGCTTACCTGTCCCTGGTCGTGCTGATCCCGCTGGCCGCCTTGCTGATGAAGGCGGCCGGCATGACGCCGTCTCAATGGCTCGCCACGCTGTCCGACGAGCGCATGCTGGCGGCCTTGCGCCTGTCGTTCGGCGGCGCCCTGGCCGCCGCGACGATCAACGGCGTGTTCGGCCTGCTGGTCGCCTGGGTGCTGGTCCGCTATCCCTTTCCGGGACGCAAGGTGGTCGACGCCATGGTCGACCTGCCCTTCGCGCTGCCCACCGCCGTGGCCGGCATCGCGCTGACCGCGCTGTGGGCGCCGAACGGCTGGATTGGAAAACTGCTGCCGTTCAAGGTGGCGTTCACGCCGCTGGGCGTGATGATCGCGATGATCTTCATCGGCCTGCCCTTCGTGGTGCGCAGCATCGAGCCGGTGCTCGAGGACGTCGACCAGGAATTGGAGGAGGCCGCCGCCTCGCTGGGGGCGAGCCGTTGGCAGAGCTTCCGCATGATCGTGCTGCCGGCCATCGCGCCGGCCCTCTTGACCGGGTTTTCGCTGGCCTTCGCCCGCGCGGTCGGCGAATACGGCTCGGTCATCTTCATCGCGGGCAACCTGCCCGGCGTGTCCGAGATCGCGCCGCTGCTGATCGTCACGCGGCTCGAGCAATACGACATGGTCGGCGCGACCGCCATCGCCACCATCATGCTGCTGGTCTCGTTCGCGCTGCTGCTGTTGGTCAACGGGGTCCAGAAGTGGCACCGCGAACGGATGGGGGGCTGAGATGGCGCGCCGCATCGCCACGGGCGACCCCACCCCGGTGCGCTGGCTGTTGATCACAGTCGCGCTGGGCTTCCTTGCCGTGTTCCTGGTGCTGCCGCTGGTCGCCGTGCTGGCCGAGGCGTTCGCCAAGGGCGTCGGCGCCTGGTGGGTCGCGTTGAGCGGCGAGGACTCGCGCGCCGCCATTCGGCTGACGCTGATCGTCGCGGCGATCGCCGTGCCGCTCAACGTGGCGTTTGGCCTGTGCGCCAGTTGGGCGGTGGCCAAATACGACTTTCCCGGCAAAAGCCTGCTGGTCTCGCTGATCGATCTGCCGTTCTCGGTCTCGCCGGTGATCTCGGGGCTGGTCTGGGTGCTGCTGTTCGGAGCGCAAGGGTTGCTGGGGCCTTGGTTGCAAGCCCACGACCTGAAGGTCGTGTTCGCCATCCCCGGCATCGTTCTGGCCACGGTGTTCGTCACCTTCCCCTTCGTCGCCCGCGAACTGATCCCCCTGATGGAGGAGCAAGGCCGCGACGAGGAGGAGGCCGCCATCGTCTTGGGGGCCGGCGGCCTGCGCACCTTCTGGTCGGTGACGCTGCCCAACGTGAAATGGGGCCTCTTGTACGGGGTCCTTCTGTGCAATGCCCGCGCAATGGGCGAATTCGGCGCGGTTTCGGTGGTGTCGGGCCACATTCGCGGCCTGACCAACACGATGCCGCTTCACGTGGAGATCCTCTACAATGAATATGATTTCGTCGGAGCCTTCGCGGTCGCCTCTCTTCTCGCGCTTCTGGCGGTCGTCACCCTTGCCGCCAAGACCGGACTCGAATGGTGGCACCGCGACGAGATCGCCGCGTCAAGACGCCATTGACGGAGGGGCGATGATTTCGGTCGAACGCTTGGTCAAGCGTTTCGGCGCCTTCAAGGCGCTGGACGACGTCTCCCTCACGGTGCCCGAGGGCAAGCTGATGGCGTTGCTCGGCCCTTCGGGCTCGGGCAAGACCACCCTGCTGCGCTGCCTGGCCGGCCTCGACCACGCCGATTCGGGCGACATCCGCCTGGACGGCGTCGACGCCGCCGCCTTGCGCGCCAAGGATCGCCGGGTCGGTTTCGTGTTCCAGCACTACGCGCTGTTCCGTCACATGACGGTGGCCGACAATGTCGGCTTCGGCCTGAAGGTGCGCAAGGGCAAGGACCGCCCGCCCGCCCACGAGATCGCCGAACGGGTCGGCCGGCTGCTCGAACTGGTGCAACTGGCCGGTCTGGCCGGGCGCTATCCGTCGCAGCTTTCGGGAGGCCAGCGCCAGCGGGTCGCCCTGGCCCGCGCCCTGGCGGTCGAGCCGCGGCTGTTGCTGCTCGACGAGCCGTTCGGCGCGCTCGACGCCCAGGTGCGCAAGGATCTGCGCCGCTGGCTGCGCCGCCTGCACGACGACATGGGATTGACCAGCGTGTTCGTCACCCACGACCAGGAGGAGGCGCTGGAATTGGCCGACGAGGTGGTGGTGATGAACAAGGGCCGCATCGAGCAGATCGGCTCGCCGGCCGAGATCTACGACCACCCGGCCTCGCCCTTCGTGTTCCAGTTCCTGGGCAACGCCAACCGCCTGGATTGCCTTGTCCGCCAAGGCGTCGGCGCGTTCGGCGGCTGGAGCTTCGCGGCCCGAGGGGTTCCCGACGGCCCCGGCGTGGCCTTCGTGCGGCCCCACGACGTCGAGGTCGGCCCGGCCGACGGCGCCGCCATGGCCGCGACCCTGCGCCACGCGATCGTGCTTGGCCCCACCGTGCGTCTGGAACTGAGCCTGCCCGACCAGACCCCCTTCGAGGCGGAACTGGGCCGCGAGGCCTTTTCCCGTCTCGACGTATCCCCCGGCCACGCGGTCGGCCTGACGCCGCGCCGCGTCGCCGCCTTCCCGACGCAAGGTTGATCACCCCTGTTTGGGCAATTCCATGCGGAACACCGAGCCGCAAGGCTCGGCCGCATCGACCCAGATGCGGCCGCCATGGTGTTCGACGATCTTGCGGCACAAGGCGAGACCGATGCCGGTGCCTTCGTATTGGGCCTGGGTGACCAGCCGCTGGAACACGCCGAACACCTGCTCGCGGTGCTCGGGCGGGATGCCGATGCCGTTGTCGGCGACCGAGATCAGCCAGTGGCCGGCGCTCTCGTCGCAGCCGATGGCGACCCTGGGCGCGACGCCCTTGGGCACGTATTTGATGGCGTTGCCGATCAGGTTCTGGAACAGCCGGATCAGCTCCATCCGTTCACCGCGGACCACCGGCAGTCCGCGGGCGATGGTGACCACGGCGCCCGATTCCTCGATCGCCACGGCCAGGTTGGCCAACGCCTCGTCGACCATTTCGTCCAGCCGGACGGGTTCGGGCTCGTGGCCCTTGCGCCCCACCCGCGAAAATTCCAGCAGCCCGGTGATCATCGCGTCCATGCGCTTGGCCCCGTCGACCGCGTAGCCCAGCCATTCGGCGAGATCGCCCTCGACGCGGCCCAGGCTGCGCTGGATCAGGGTGAGATAGCTGCTGATCATCCGCAGCGGCTGGCGCAGATCGTGGGACGCGGCATAGGCGAACTGCTCGAGATCGGCGTTCGAGCGCTCAAGCCGGCGTTCCAAAGCCTTGCGTTCGGAGATGTTGTAAAGCACGCAGTGAGTGCGCACGAAATGGCCGGCGAGATCGCGCTCGACGCGACCCTCCATCATCACCGTCACCACCGAGCCGTCGCCGCGCAGCAGCTCGACCTCGCCACTCACCGAGCCAACCGCGACGAAGCCCGCGTAGGCGTCGTCGAATCGCGCGCGCGCCGCATGCGGCCAGAACTCGATGAAGAGGCGGCCCAGCAGCGCCTCGCGCGACAGTCCCAGCAGATCGCAAAGCGGCTGATTGGCGTCGATCACGCGTCCGGCGCGGTCGAGCGACTGGTAGGCGACCGGCGAATATTCGAACAGCCGGCGGAAGCGTTCCTCGCTGGTCCGCAGCAGGTCCTCGGATCGCCTGCGCTCGGACACGTCGGTGATGAATCCATGCCACAGGATCGAGCCGTCCGCCTCGACCCGCGGAATGGAGTCGCCCAACACCCAACGTAGTCCCGCCGGGCTGAGAAGGCGAAATTCGTGGCGCCACAGGTCGAGCCCGGCGGCCGAGCGCTCGATCGAGGCCAGCAATTCCGGAAGGTCGTCGGGATGGACGGCTGCGAACGCCTTCGCCGCGTCGTCGCGCAACGCCTCGGGCTCGACGCCGAAGAAATCGCGGGTCGCGTCGCTGGCGAACGGCATCGCGTAGCCGCCTTCGCGGTCGCGTCGGAACTGGAAGACGATGCCGGGCACCCGGGCGGTGATGCGGCGCAGGCGGTCGTGGCTTTCGGCCAACTGACGGGTGCGCTCGGCCACCGTGCGCTCGATCGCCGCGAACTGGCCGGCGGCGCGCTTTTGGGCCACGCTTTGGCGGGCGATCTGCTCGGCCAACCCGCCCATCAGGCGCAACAGGGCTGGAATCTTGTGCTCGGAGACGATCGGCACTTCGGCGATGGCCGCGAAATAGGCGGCCTCGTCGAAGCCGAATTCCCGTTGCTGGCGGCTGAAATAGTCGTGATCGGGCGGCGCCAGGAAGAACTGGCCGATGAACAGGTTGGCGACGTGGACGCCCTCGACGACGATTTGCGTGGCGCAGTCGGTCAGCCCGTTGCGGCATCGATAGATCGCGTAGGCCTGACCCTCCCGCATCTGCCGCGACAGGTCGGTGTCGCTTTCCAGGCAGCGCGCCCGCGTGCCGGCGTTGGCGCGATGGAAATCGATGCACACCCGCTGCCAGCGCGACGACGCGACAACCTTGCCCTGAAGGTCGATGATGGCGACCGGCAGACCAACCGTGGCCAGAAAGTTCTCGAAGATGCCGTTCATCATCTCGAAATCGATCATCGAGGCGATCGCCGCTTCCGGGCAATCGGACCCGCCACTGTGCGAGTTCCATTCCGCCGCCAGGGGATCGACCATCTGATCGACGATTGGGGAGCGGACGAACAGGCTGGACGTTTCGACCATGGTCGCGCTTGAATCGGACATGATGACCATCATAGACCCGATGGCTAATATTTCAACCGAGGCGGACACGGGGCACCCCTGAGCTTTCGGTCTGAGTCGGGTCACATATCCTTCATTTGATCGGACGGCGTCCCTGCTCCAAGAAGGTCGCGCACCCACTCGACGAGGCGGCCGCCTGGGCCGCCCAGGAGACGCCGTCGTGACACATCAACTTAAGCCCACCCGCCTGTTTCCGGCCGAATCATCGGCCGGCCTGGAGATCCGCCTGGCCCGCGGCCCGGCCGAAATCGCCGCCTCGCAAGCGCTTCGCCATCGCGTTTTCTTCGACGAGATGGGCGCCGCGCCCTCGCCCGAGGCGGCCCGCGCCGGCCTTGACACCGATCCTTGGGACGAGCACTGCGACCACCTTCTGGCCCTGGCCGACGGCGTGGTGGTCGGCACCTACCGCCTGATCGACCGCCGCGCCGCCCTGCGGGTGGGCGGCTTCTACTCGGCCGCAGAATTCGACATCTCCCCGCTGCTGCGCGAACCGGGCGAAATCCTGGAACTGGGCCGCTCGTGCGTCGATCGCGATTGGCGCAACCGCGGCACCCTGCAACTGCTGTGGCGGGGCTTGGCCGAGGTCATCGCACGCCGCGACGTCAAGCTGTTGTTCGGCTGCGCCAGCCTGCCCGGCACCGACCCCGACACGCTGGCCCCGATGCTGACCTATCTGCACGATCACCATCTGGCGCCGCTGCCGACGCGGGGCCGCGCCCTGCCCCACCGCGCCTGCCCCCTGCGTCGCCCAGCCGTGAACTACGATCCGCGCCAGATGCCGCACGCGCTTCCGCCGCTGCTCAAAGGCTATCTCAAGGCCGGAGCCGGAATCGGGGCCGGGGCGGTGGTCGATCACGAGTTCAACACCACCGACGTGCTGGTGGCGCTCAGGACCGAGGCCATGACGGCGCGCCACCAGCGGCGCTACGAGGCCAAGGCGGCGTGCGACTGGACGGCCGCCCGCGCGTGGGCCACAATCGCCACATGAAACGCATCGCCGCCGCCACGCTCGCCCTGACCCTGGCCGCCTGCCAGACCCCGCCGCCGGCCGAGCCGGATCGGGTGCTGGTCGAACTGGTGTTCGGCACCTCGATCCCCGGCGGCGGCACCGTGGGCGAGGCCGAGTGGCGGCGTTACCTCGACGAGGTGCTGGCGCGCCAAACGCCCGGCTTCACCGCGATCGACTGCCAGGGCGGTTGGATGGACGACGGCAAGGTTCAACGCGAGGGCTGCAAGCTGGTCCTGGTCTTGGCCGAACGCCCCGACCTGCCGGCCATCGCCGAGGCGGTCGCCGAATACCGCCGCCGCTTCTCCCAGGAAAGCGTGCTGTGGATGCAACGCCCCTGCCCGGCGCCGCGCTGCCGGTTCGAGTGAGTTGATACCGGCGAGTTGGAGCATCCTCTCCAC
Source organism: Alphaproteobacteria bacterium (assembly GCA_015232485.1). GTDB lineage: Bacteria > Pseudomonadota > Alphaproteobacteria > Rhodospirillales > Magnetospirillaceae > JADFZP01. The sequence continues at coordinate 40 of JADFZP010000080.1, read as the reverse complement.
TCGTCATGGCCGGACTTGATCCGGCCATCCACGCGGCTCC
>JADFZP010000079.1 GCA_015232485.1 Alphaproteobacteria bacterium | reverse complement strand
GACGAGTGGAGAGGGCATCACGCCTCGGCCAGTTCCCCCGCCACCGTGTCGTCCTCGCCGAAGCCGCGGCCATCGTCGCGCAGCCAGACATAGATCGCGGGAATGACCAACAGCGTCAACGCGGTCGACGAGGCCAGCCCGAACACCATGCTGATCGCCAATCCTTGGAAGATCGGGTCGGCCAGGATGAAGGCGGCGCCGATCATCGCGGCCAAGGCGGTCAGCAGGATCGGCTTGAAGCGGATGGCGCCGGCGTCGAGCAGGGCGCGGCGCAGCGCGATTCCCTCGGCGCGGCGGTGGCGGATGAAGTCGACCAGCAGGATCGAGTTGCGCACGATGATGCCGGCCAGGGCGATGAAGCCGATCATCGAGGTGGCGGTGAAGGGCGCGGCGAACAGCCAGTGGCCCAGCACGATGCCGATCAGGGTCAGCGGCACCGGCACCAGGATCACCAGGGGCAGCAGGAACGAGCCGAACTGCGCCACCACCAGCAGGTAGATGCCCAGGATGGCCACCCCGAAGGCGGCGCCCATGTCGCGGAAGGTGACATAGGTGATTTCCCATTCGCCGTCCCACAGCAGGGTGGCCTTGGACTCGTCCTTGGGCTGACCGTGATAGGCGAGGCCGATCGCCGGTCCGCCCTTGATGGCGGCCAGCGCCTCCTCGACGGCGAACATGCCGTAGATCGGCGCCTCGTAGCGGCCGGCCAGTTCGGCGGTGACCATCTCGGCGAAGCGGCCGTCGCGGCGGAAGATGGGATAGCTGGCCTGCTCGAAGGCGACCTGCACCACGTCGCCCAGCTCCACCGTGCCGGCGCGCGAGGGGACCGGCGTATTGGCCAGATGCTCGCCCAGGATCATGTCGCGCTTGGGCAGGCCGACGACGATCTCGATCGGATTGGCCCCGGCGCCGCGCTGGGAATAGCCGACCTTCACGCCGCCCATCAGCGCGGCGATGGTGTCGTAGACCGCCTCTTCCTCGACGCCGTGGAATTCCAGCGCCTCCTGGTCGATCGAGACGCGCAGGCGGCGGTTGGGCGCGCCAAACGAGTCGTCGACATCGACCACGAAGTCGACGGCGCGGAAGGCGTCGCGCACCTTGGCGGCGGCCTCGCGGCGGCTGTCGGCGTCGGGGCCGTAGATTTCGGCCAGCAGGGTGGCGAGCACCGGCGGGCCGGGCGGCACTTCGACCACCTTGACGCTGGTTCCCTCGGGGGCGTCCAGCCCGGCCAGCCGCCGCCGCGCGTCCAGCGCGATGGTGTGGCTGGCGCGGTCGCGCTCGTGCCGGGGCTTCAGATTGACTTGCAGATCGCCCAGTTCGGGGCGCTCGCGCATGAAGGAGTGGCGCACCAGGCCGTTGAAGTTGAACGGCGCGGCGGTGCCGGCATAGGCTTGGATGCCGGCCAGTTCGGGCAGGTCGGCCAAGCGGCCGGCGGCGGCGATCAGCACGCGGTCGGTGGCCTCCAAGGTCGAGCCCTCGGGCAGGTCGATCACCACCTGCAACTCCGACTTGTCGTCGAAGGGCAGCAGCTTGACGGTGACGTCCTTGGTGTAGAACAGCACGCAAACCAGCATCGTGGCCGCGCCGACCCCCAGCAGGAACACCTTCGAGCGCAGTCGCCCGGCCAGCAGGGGCCGCGCCAGACGCAGATAGAACCGGCCCAGCCGCCCGCCCTCGGAGTCGTCGTGATGATCGCTCCCGCCGCCCGCGGCGGCGTGGCGCCCGGCGATGAGGTTCAGCAGCCAGGGCGTGATGATCACCGCGACGAAGAACGAGAACACCATGGCCGACGAGGCGTTGGCCGGGATCGGGCTCATATAAGGCCCCATCAGGCCGCTCACGAACATCATCGGCAGCAGCGCGGCGATGATGGTCAAGGTGGCGACGATGGTCGGATTGCCGACCTCGGCGACCGCCTCGACGGCGGCGCGCACCGATGGGCGGCCGTCCCTTATGCGCCAGTGGCGCACGATGTTTTCGACCACCACGATGGCGTCGTCGACCAGGATGCCGATCGAGAAGATCAGCGCGAACAGGCTGACCCGGTTGATGGTGTAGCCCAGCAGCCACGAGGCGAACAGGGTCAGCAAGATGGTGGTGGGGATCACCACCATCACCACCAGCCCCTCGCGCCAGCCGAGCACCAGGGTGATGAGCGCCACGATCGACACGGTGGCGATCGCCAGATGGAACAGCAGCTCGTCGGCCTTCTCAAGCGCGGTCTCGCCGTAATTGCGGGTCACCGCGATGTCCAGATCGGCGGGCACCAGCCGGCCGCGCACCATCGCCAGACGCTCGAGCAGTTCCTCGGCGACCAGCACGGCGTTGGCGCCCTCGCGCTTGCCCAACGCCAGACTGACGGCGGGCAGGCGGACCAGCCCGCCGTTTTCGCCCGGTTCGAGATGCCAGACGCGATGATCGGGCGGCGCGCCGCCCACCACCACGTCGGCCACGTCCTTGACATAGACCGGGCGGCCGTCGCGGGTGGTCATCAGAAGCTGGCCGATGTCGGGCACGCCCAGCAGGGTCTGCCCGCCGACCACCGGATATTCGACATTGGCTTGGCGCACCGCGCCGACCATGAACGAGCGGTTGGCGTGCTCGACCTTGTCGACCAACTGGTTGAGCGTCACGCCGTACAGCGCCAGACGGCGCGGGTCGGGCAGCACCCGGATCTGGTCCTGGCGTCCGCCGACCAGATAGGTCAGGCCGACATCCTCGACCTTGACCAGTTCGTGCTTCAGTTCCTCGGCGATGTTCCACAGCGCGTTGTCGTCCCAGCGCGCCTCGAAGCCGGGGCGGGGCTTGAGCGTCAGCACCAGGATGGCGACGTCGTTGATGCCGCGTCCCACCACCAGCGGCTCGGGGATGCCGACCGGCAGGCGGCGGATATTGGCGCGGATTTGCTCGTGGACGCGCAGGATGGCGGCGTCCTCGCTGGTGCCGACGGCGAAGCGGGCGGTGGCGGCGACCTGATCGTCGAGGGTCTGGGAATAGACGTGTTCGACCCCGTCGATGCCCTTCAGCACGTCTTCCAGCGGCTTGGTGACCAACTCGACGGCGTCGACGGCCGAGAAGCCGTTGGCCTGCACGACCACGTCGACCATCGGCACGCTGATCTGCGGTTCCTCCTCGCGCGGCAGCACGGCCAGCGCCACCGCGCCGACCACCAGCGAGGCGATCAGCAGAAGCGGCGTCAGCGGCGAGCGGATGAAGGCGCGGGTGACGTGACCGGAAATGCCGAGATTCATGGCCGGACCACCACGTCGCCCGGCATCAGGCCGGACAGGATCTCGACGCGGCCGTCAAGGACTTGACCGGGCTGCACCACCACCTCGCCGCCGTCCTTCAGCCGGACCATGTCGACGCCGAAGCGGCGTTGAACGAAGCCGGCCGGGAGGACGATGGTCTCGCGCTCGCCGGTCGAGACGGTGACGGCGACCCGCTCGCCAACGAAGTAATCGCCCAGGCCGTCGACCGACACGTCGGCGATCACCCGGCCGCGTTCGATGCGGGGATAGACTTGGCGGACGGCGCCCCGCCGCCCCGACTCGTCGCCGTCGCCCAGGCTGCGCCGGCCGACCAGCACGGTGTCGCCGATTTTCAGGAAGCGGGCGTGGCGCTCGGGCAGTTGCATGCGCAGGATGAAGGATTGGGTGGCGATGCTGGCCACGGTCTCGCCGGGCAGCACCACGCTGCCCTCGGTGACCTTGACCTCGAGCACCCGGCCGTCGGCGGGGGCCAGCACGGCGCCTTCGCTCATCCGCTCGACGGTGACTTGGCGATCCGAACGCATGGCGCCCAGTTGGCGCTCGGCCACTTCGAGCGCGGTGCGCAAATCGTCCAGCCGAGCCTGCGGGATGGTGCCGCTGCGGCGCAGCTCGCGCCCACGCTCCATCTCGGTGCGGGCTTGGGCGACCTGGGCCTCCAGCGAACGGATGCGCTGGTCCATGGCCGCTTGTTCGAGTTGCAGCTTGGGATCGCCGACCACGGCGATTTGCTGGCCCGCCTTGACGTGGGCGCCCTCGTCGACGGTCAGCGCGGCGACCGTGCCGCCAATGCGCGCCCGGGCCAGCGCCAAATCGACGCTTTCCACCGTGGCGAACACCGCCTTGCGGTCGGCGATGCGCTCGAGTCGCACCTCGACGGTATCCGGCTCGGCCGCCCGAGCGGGGGAGGCGAGCGATAGGATGGACAGGACGAGGACCGCTTCGATACGCATGGCTTACCCTTCGACGAGCAGACTTGACATATATATTAGATTATCCTAATTTTCAAGCGTCACCTGAGACTGTGAAGGATCGTTCCCATGACCATCGACCGCTTCGTACTGGCCTTCGCCGGGTTCGTCGTCCTGACCGGCGTCGTTATGTCGCAGCTTCATCACGTCTACTGGCTGGGTCTGACCGCCTTCGCCGGGCTCAACATGTTCCAGGCGGCCTTCACCGGGTTTTGCCCGCTGGCCATGATCCTGAAGAAGTTCGGAATGAAACCAGGTTGCGCTTTTCCCTAAATCTGGTCTATCACCCGGTATGCGGCATCATCGGCCGGAAAACCAGGCGTTCGGGACACATCCCCCACCCCCCGTGCCCAACGCCTTCCGGTCGCCGCGATGGCGCTAGGCCCCCCTCCCCACCCCCCTGGAGAGGGGGGTTCGTCACTCGAATTCGCGGTGTCCCTCGCGAAGTCCGGCGGGGTCTTCGTGGATGATCACTTCGGCATGGGGGAATGCCTCGCGGATATCGCACTCGACCTCGTCGGAGATGGCATGGGCGTCGCGTAGGCTGATCTCGGCGTCAAGCTCCAGGTGAAGCTGGATGAAGCGCTGCTGACCGGACGAGCGGGTGCGCAGATCGTGTATCGACCGCACCTTGGGATGGGCGAGGCACACCGCCTCGATGCGCTTGCGGTCCTCGTCGGAAAATTCCCGGTCCATCAAAAGGTTGAGTGAATCCTGGGCGATCGCCCAGGCGTTCCACACCAGATAGGCGGCGATGGCGACCGCGAAGATCGGGTCGGCGAAGTGCCAGCCCAGGGTCATCGCCAGCCCCAGCGAGACGATCACCGACAGGTTGATCAACACGTCGCCGGCGTAATGCAGCGAGTCGGCGCCGATCGCCACCGAATCGGTGCGCGCCACCACCTGCCGTTGGAAGCGCACCAGCAGCATGGTGAGAATGATCGAGACGATCATCACGCCGATGCCCAGCCAGCCACGCTCGATCGGTTCGGGATGGGCGATGCGCTGCGTGGCCTCGATCACCAGGAACAGCCCCGATCCGGCGATGAACGCCGCTTGGCCCAGCCCAGCCAGCGGCTCGGCCTTGCCGTGGCCAAAGCGGTGCTCGCGGTCGGCCGGCTGCAAGGCGTGCCGCACGGCCAGCAGGTTGACCACGCTGGCGGCGGCGTCCAGCACCGAATCGATCAGGGTCGACAGAACCGCCACCGAGCCGGTGGCGCCCCAGGCGACCAGCTTGATGACGATCAGGAAGCCGGCGGTGGCCACCGACGCCCAGGTCGCCACCCGCATCAGGCGGGCGGATTCGGATTCCGGCGCGGCGCTCATGGGAACAGGTGCTCGGTCGCCCAGCCCTCGCCGTCGCGGTGATGGACCGTGCGGTCGTGCAGGCGGAAGGGGCGGTCCTGCCAGAACTCGATCAACCGGGGCGCCACGCGGAAGCCCGACCAGTGCGGTGGACGCGGCACCGGCGAGATGCCGAACCGCGCCGCGCATTCGCCGATCCGGCGCTCCAGCTCGAAGCGACCGACCAGCGGGCGCGACTGCGCCGAGGCCCAGGCGCCGATCTGGCTGGCGCGCGGGCGGCTGGCGAAATAGGCGTCGGCCTCTTCGTCGTCCACCCGCTCGACCGTGCCTTCGACGCGCACTTGGCGGCGCAAGGACTTCCAGTGGAACAGCAGCGCGGCATGGGCGTTGGCCATCAGGTCCAGGCTCTTGCGGCTTTCCAGATTGGTGTAAAAGGTGAAGCCGCGCTGGTCGACGCCCTTCAGCAAGACCATGCGCGACGACGGCCGCCCGTCCGGCGTGGCGGTCGCCAGACTCATCGCGTTGGGGTCGTTGGTCTCGCTTTTCTCGGCCTCGGCCAACCAGGCCAGGAACAAAGCTATGGGGTCCTCCCCGACGTTCGGCATCCCGATGTCCCTTGGTGAAGCGCCGCGCGAGTCGATAGAATGCACGCCACTCGGGGCTCCGTCCAGCCGCAATACCAGCCCCATCCAACACGGGTCGGAGCAAAATGACCGCAATTTATAACAAGTTCGCCATTCTCGCCGTCGCCGCCTCGCTGACCTTGGGCGGCTGCGCCGGCCGGGGAGAGAAGGAAACCGCCGGCAGCCTGCTTGGCGGCGTCGGTGGCGCCGTGGCGGGCGCCCAGTTCGGCAAGGGCACCGGCCAACTGGCGGCCACGGCGGCGGGCGCGCTGCTCGGCGCCTTCATCGGCAGCGAGGTCGGGTCGTCGCTCGACCGCGCCGACCAGTTGCACGCCGCGCGCGCCAGCCAAACCGCCTTCGAGCGGGCGCCAATCGGCCAAGCCATTCCCTGGAACAACCCCGACAGCGGCCATTCCGGCAGCATCACCCCGACCCGCACCTTCGAGCGCGCGCCGGGCAGCTACTGCCGCGAATACCGCCAGACGGTGCGGATCGGCCGCAAGACCGAGGAAGCCTACGGCACCGCCTGCCGCGAGCCGGATGGAAGCTGGCGCATCGTCAACTGACGCCCATGTCCCCGATGATCTCGTCGATGATCTCGGGGTGCGTCCTGATGACGTGTAGCAGCATCCGGGTTTGGTGGTCCTGCGGATTGCGGCTTTGCTCCCAATTCCGCAGGGTGCCAAGTTCGAACCCGTAGCGGATGGAAAACTCCCGCTGCGTGAGACCCTGTCGCGTCCGAAGGGCCGCGACGTCGACGGGCATCGGTTCCGTGGGGCGCGCGCCACGAACGCCAAGCTCGGCCAGAGCTGAGAGGACATCCTGGGCGGCGACCACATTGGCCAATTCGACAGGCACGATCTCGCCGTTCGCGAGGCGGTTCACGATGTCGTGCGCCTTGCGCAGGCTGGCGCCGTTCGTCACCAGCAACCGCACCAACTCGACGGGACGAGGAAGGCCCTCATCGCCCTTCATCCTCAACACCAAGCCGACCGAGGAACCGCATTCGTTTCGGGGTATGCCCTGGACGGACACCCGTCGTTCGAGTGCCTCCCTCAATGACAAGCGTTTTGACATCGTTGTCCTCCATCACCGCGCGGGCGAGGGCGTTCAGGCCATCGCGACCGAGCGCGCCCGGCGACAGCCCATGGATATGGCAATCAGTGAACCAAAGCTCCGTTCCGCGAATCTCGATCCGGGTGACGACGTCCAGGCGCCCGAGGAACCGGCCACTCTTGAAGATCTCGGCGTAGAACGTGAAGCTTGGAGGACTGTGCGTTTCGAAAAAGTCCGTCTCCTCGATCGCCAAGGTGACGCTCCAGTCCCTATATAGGTACGCACGGCGCGTACTTATGTCAACGGCTTCGAATGAATCGGATGGGCCTCGGGTCATCGCGCCTTGATTGCATGCGCCGGAGGGGAGCGCAATCGTTTTGCCATCGCGCCGCCACCGCACTTGCGGGACGCGCCCGGATGCTTATCCTCTGAGGTGCAACAGCCGAGGCCGCACGTGAACGATCCCTACAAGATCCTGGGAGTAGCCAGGAACGCCAGTGCCGACGAGATCAAGAAGGCCTACCGAAAGCTGGCCCGCAAGCTGCACCCCGACCTCAATCCGGGTGACCAGGCTTCGGAAAGCCGGTTCAAGGACGTCGCCTCGGCCTATGACCTGCTCTCCGATCCCGACAAGCGCGCCCGCTTCGACCGGGGCGAGATCAACGCCTCGGGCCAGGAGCAGCGCCCGCGCTGGTCCAATTACCGCAGCTACGCCGAAAGCGGCGAGGGCGGCAAGTACAGCGGCGGCGGCGGCGGTTTCGGCTTCGGGGGCAGCGCCGACGACATCCTGAGCGAGATGATGCGCCGCCGCGAGCGCGGCCGCTCGCGCTGGGGCGGATTCGGCGGCGGAGGCGGCGGCGAGGAGCAGTTGCGGATGCGCGGCGCCGACGCGCATTACACCCTGTCGGTGCCCTTTTCGGCGGCCATCCTGGGGGGGACCGAGCGGATCAGCCTGCCCGAGGGCAAGCATCTCGACGTGCGCATCCCGCCCGGCACCGAGGACGGCGCCAAGCTGCGCCTGAAAGGCCAGGGCAAGCCGGGGATCGGCGGCGGCGAGTCGGGCGACGCCTATATCGAGGTCAAGGTCGAGCCGCATCCCTTCATGACGCGCGCCGGCTTCGACCTGCATGTCGAGGTGCCGATCACCCTGCCCGAGGCGGTGCTGGGCGGCAAGGTCACGGTGCCCACGGTGGACGGCAAGGTTTCGGTCGGCGTTCCGCCCGGCTCGAACACCGGGACCGTGCTGCGGCTGAAGGGCAAGGGCGTGCCGCATGGCGAAGCGCGCGGCGACCAGTTGGTCAAGCTGAAGGTGGTGCTGCCCGACAAGCCGGATTCCGACCTCCAGGCGTTCCTGCGAACCTGGATGATCCGCAACGATTACGATGTTCGCCGCAAGGCGGGGATGGGCTGAGATGCCGGTATTCGTCGAGATTCTGAACCGCTTTTCGCTCGAGCCGGGGCGGCTCGAGGGCTGGATCGTGCAGGGCTGGGTCAAGCCGCTGCGGCGCGAGGATGACGGCGAGTGGTTTTTCGACGATTGCGACTTGGCGCGCGTCGAACTGCTGTGCGAGCTGACCGAGATGGAGCTGGGCGACGAGGCCCTGCCGGTGGTGCTCTCGCTGCTTGACCAGCTTTACGCGACCCGCGCCGTGCTGTCGCGGCTGGGCGACGCGCTCGACCATCTGCCCCCCGAGATCCGCGCCGAGGTGCTGGCGGTGGTCGGAAGCAAAGACCCCGAGACGAGGTAGTGCCAAGGCCGTACGGCTGTTCTATAGTCGCGCAGCCATTCACAAGGACCGGCGAAAGGAAGGACCATGCCCTTCAAGGATATCCTCGTTCACGTCGACGGCGGCAAGCACATGGAAACCCGCCTGGAGGCGGCGTTCTCCCTGGCGGCGGCCCACAGCGCCCATGTCGTCGGTCTGTTCGTGCGCTCGACGCCCTATGTGCCGCAGTTCATCAAGGCGCAATTCGGACCCGAGGTGATCGAGATCCAGCGCCGTTACATGGCCGAAGCCGTCGAGACGGCCGAAAAGCGATTCGTTCACCACGCGACGCTGTCAGGCGTGCCCTACGAGTGGCGGGTGGTCGATGGCGACGTGGTCGACCAAGCGTGTCTGCATGCCCGCTATGCGGATTTGACGGTGATCGGCCAGCCCGACCCCGAAACCCAGGAAGCCAACGACCACCGCGAGGTCGCCGATCATCTGATCCTCGACGCCGGCCGGCCGGTCCTGGTGGTTCCCTATGCCGGGCGCTTCCCCACCCTGGGCACCCGCGTGATGGTCGCCTGGAACGGCAGCCGCGAAGCCACCCGCGCCGTCAACGACGCCATTCCGCTGCTGCAATTGGCCAAGCATGTCGAGGTGATGGCGATCAATCCGCGGGGCGGTCTGGACGGCCATGGCGACGTGCCGGGCGCCGACATCACGCTTCACCTGGCGCGCCACGACGTCAAGGCGCAGGCCGACCACCTGCACGCCGAGGACATGGACGTCGGCAACATGCTGCTGTCGCGCATCTCGGACGGCGAGATCGATCTGCTGGTGATGGGCGCCTATGGCCGCTCGCGCCTGCGCGAACTGGTGATGGGCGGCGCGACCCGCCACATCCTGCGGCACATGACCGTGCCGGTGATGATGTCGCATTGACGTGGTCACCGAAATCTATTCCTGCTTGCCCGGCCAAAAGCTGAAGGAGGGCAAGCTCGACTACAGCGACGACATCGGCGACAAGGAAAGCGCCGAGGTCGACGCCAAGCGCCGGGTCACCAACAACCCGGCGCTGGAAAAGGTGGCCTATTACAAGGTCAGCGAGGACGGGCGCTTCAAGGTCATCTACTCGTATACCAATCCCAAACCGGCCAAGGGCGGACCGCCCAAACGGGCCGCGGGCGGCGCCGCGCCGCGCCCGAAAGCGTCGGCCAAGCCGAAGGTCGAGAAGAAGGGTCTGATACAGACCATCAAGGGCTGGTTCGGCTGACGGCCAACTTCGAGGCGGTGGAAAGCAGGTGGGGAAACACCAAGGACACCAAGCGGGCGGCGAATTGCCCGTACCCTTCGCCGTCATGCCCGTGCTTGACACGGGCATCCACCACGGAGCCGCGTGGATGGCCGGATCAAGTCCGGCCATG
>JADFZP010000078.1 GCA_015232485.1 Alphaproteobacteria bacterium | reverse complement strand
CGGCTGGTCAACATGGTCGGCGAGTTGGTCATCACCCAGGCCATGCTGAAGGCGCTGGTCGACCAGTTGCCGACCGAATACGCCACCCGCGTCGCCCGCGAAATCGAGGAGCTGTCGCACCACACGCGCGATCTCCAGGACAGCGTGATGGCGGTGCGCGCTCAGCCGGTCAAGACCGTCTTTCAAAGGGTGCCGCGGCTGGTGCGCCAGCTCGCCGCCGAGACCGGCAAGCAGGTCCGACTGGTGACGGCGGGCGAGAACACCGAAATCGACAAGACGGTGATCGAGCAGCTTGGCGACCCGCTCACCCACATGATCCGCAACGCCATCGACCACGGCATCGAATCGCCCGAGGACCGCATCGCGGTGGGCAAGCAGCCGGAAGGCACCATCTGCCTGTCGGCCGAGCATCGCGGCGGACGCATCGTGATCCGCATCGACGACGACGGGCGCGGCATCAATCGCGAACGCGTGGTCGAGAAGGCCATCGAGAAGGGCTTGGTCGCGCCCGGCGCCACCCTGTCCGACGAAGAGATCGACAACCTGATTTTCGCGCCCGGCTTCTCGACCGCCTCGACGGTGTCGGCGATCTCGGGGCGCGGCGTCGGCATGGACGTCGTCAAGCGCAACATTCAGCAACTGGGCGGCCGGGTGTTCATCATCTCGAAGCCCGGCGAAGGCACCACCTTCATGCTGACCCTGCCGCTGACGCTGGCCGTGCTGGACGGCATGATCGTCTCGGTGGGGCGCGAGACCTACGTGCTGCCCCTGGCCAATGTGATCGAAAGCCTGCGGCCCAACGAGGCCGACATCTATCGCGTGGTCAGCGGCGGCGAAATCCTGCTGCTGCGCGGCGAATACGTGCCGCTGGTCCCCCTTTACAAGCTGTTCCATGTGCGCGGCGGCGTCGACGAGCCGGCGGGCGGCGTGGTCGTCGTGGTCGAGACCGAAGACAGCGGCAAGGTCGGCCTGCTGGTCGACGGGCTGGTCGGCCAGCAGCAAGTCGTCATCAAAAGCCTCGAGCCCAATTACGACCCGGTGCCGGGCATCGCCGCCGCGACCATTCTGGGCAATGGCCGGGTGGCGCTGATCCTCGACGTTTCCAGTCTGCGGGAAATGTCGGTGGCGCGCGCCCGGGCGGCCCGTCCCGCTATCACCTCCGGCGTTCTGGAGTTCGCGTCATGACCGAAAAGCGTGCGATGCAACTGGCGGCCGTCAACGGCTCGGACGGGGTGCCGTTCACCTCGGACGACGAGTTGCAGTTCATCAGCTTCACGATCGGCGCCGAGGATTACGGCGTCGACATCATGGCGGTGCGCGAAATCCGCGGCTGGACCGACACCACCGCCCTGCCCAACTCGCCGCAATACGTGCGCGGCGTGATCAACCTGCGCGGCGTCATCGTGCCCATTTTCGATCTGCGCGCCCGCTTCGGGCTGGGCTCGACCGACGCGACCAAGACCCATGTGGTCATCGTCGTCGCGGTCGGCGCGCGCACCATCGGCATCCTGGTCGACGGCGTTTCCGACATCCTGAAGCTGAAGCCGATCGACGTGCGCCCGGTGCCGGAAATGGACCGGGCGATCGACGACGCCTACCTTAGCGGACTGGTCACGGTGGGCGAGCGGGTGGTGGCGGTGATCGATCTGCCGCGCCTGTTCGAGACCTCCACGATCATCACCGGGCAGGCCCTTTCGCACCCCGGCCGCTAAACATGTCGAGATCCCCCGCCCTGGCGTCGGCGCCCGGAATGGAATTCGGCTTGGCCGATACCGAATTCCGCGGCCTGCGCGACCTCATCCGCAAGCACACCGGCATCGCGCTGCACGACACCAAGCGCGCCCTGGTGCAGGCTCGGCTGGGCAAGCGGCTGCGCCAGTTGGGGATCGAAGGTTTCCCGGCCTATGTCGCCTTCCTGGCGGGACCGGACGGACCGGGCGAGATCCGCCAGGTGATCAACGCCATCACCACCAACCTGACCCGCTTCTACCGCGAGCCGCACCACTTCGAGCATCTCCAGCACCAGGCCCTGCCCTATCTGCTGCGCGAGCGGGCGGCGGCCAAGCGCCTGCGGCTGTGGTCGGCCGGCTGCTCGTCGGGCGAGGAGCCTTACACCCTGGCCATGACGGTGCTCGCCGCCGTGCCCGACCTCGCCCACTGGGACGCCCGCGTCCTGGCCACCGACATCGACACCGAGATGGTGCGCACCTGCAAGGAGGGCGTCTACGCCGCCGAGCAGGCCGAGCCGCTGCCGGCCGATTGGCATCGCCGCCACCTGTCCGCCACCGATCGCCCCGACCGGCTGGCGGTCGGCGACGCGGTGCGCCGGCTGGTCACCTGCAAGCCCCTGAACCTGCTTGACCCTTGGCCGATGAAGGGCCCGTTCGACATCGTCTTCTGCCGCAACGTGGTGATCTATTTCGACCACGACACCCAGGTCGAGTTGTTCGCGCGCATCGCCGCGATGATGGCCGAAGACGCTTGGCTGTATGTCGGTCACTCCGAAAGCCTTTTCCGCGTGGCGCCCCAGTTCAAGCTGGTCGGCCGCACGATCTACCGCAAAACCGGCACCGGCTGAGAAAGAAAGACGTGATGGAAAAGGTTACCGTTTTGATCGTCGACGACTCGGCTTTGGTCCGGCAATTGCTGGCGGCCATCCTGTCGCGCGATCCACAGATCGAGGTGGTCGGCGCCGCTCCCGACCCGCTGGTGGCGCGCCAGATGATCAAGGACCTCAATCCGCGCGTCATCACGCTGGATGTCGAGATGCCCCGCATGGACGGCATCGCCTTCCTTGAAAAGATCATGCGGCTGCGTCCCATGCCGGTGGTGATGGTCTCGACGCTGACCCAGAAGGGCGCCGACACCACCTTGCGCGCCCTCGAGATCGGCGCCGTCGACTTCGTCGCCAAGCCGACCATGGATCTGCAATCCGGCCTGGAAGCCATGGCCGCCGAACTGGTCGCCAAGGTCAAGGCCGCCGCCCAGGCCCGCGTGCGTCCGCGCAGCGAGCAGGCCATTTCCGCCGACCGGCCGCCCGCCGCGCGCATGGGCGTGATGTCCAGCGATCGGCTGCTGGCGATCGGCGCCTCGACGGGCGGTGTCGAAGCGATCACCGAGGTGCTGCGCGGCATGCCGGCCGATTGCCCGCCGATCGTCATCACGCAGCACATGCCGCCCCAATTCACCACCAGCTTCGCCCGCCGCCTCGACACCCTGGCGGCGCCCAACGTCGCCGAGGCCCAGGACGGCGAAAGGCTGGCGCGCGGGCATGTCCGCGTGGCGCCCGGTGGGCATCATCTCGAGGTTCTTCGCGATGCGGGCGGCTGGGTCTGCCGCATTCACGAGGGCGCGGCGGTCAGCGGCCACCGACCGTCGGTCGACGTGCTGTTCTCGTCGGTCGCCCAGGCGGCCGGGTCGAGCGCGATCGGCGTGATCCTGACGGGAATGGGTCGCGACGGTGCCCAAGGACTGCTGGCGATGCGCCAAGCCGGTGCCCGCACGGTGGGCCAGACCGAGGCGAGCTGCGTGGTCTACGGAATGCCGAAGGCCGCCTTCGAAGTGGGCGGAGTTGAAAAACAAGTGGCGCTCGAAAAGATCGCCGAGAACGTGCTGGCGCTTTGCCGTATCGGCAAGACCGCCGGCTGACGTGGAGAGGGACCATGCCTGTCGCCAAGTCGCTGCGTGTGCTGATCGTCGACGATCAGGCGAGTATTCGCGGCATCACGCGTTACATTCTGCAACAGATCGGCATCAACCAGGTGACCGACGCCAGCCACGGCGTCCAGGCGCTGGAGGCGTTGAGGGTCCGTCCGTTCGATCTGGTCGTTTCGGATTGGAACATGGATGTCATGGATGGTTTGGAGTTGCTCAAGACCATCCGCGCCGACGAGAAGCTGAAAAAGACCCCCTTCATCATGGTCACCGGCCAGGCCGACAAAAGCCTGGTGATGACCGCCGCCAAGGCGGGCGTGAACAACTACGTCATCAAGCCGTTCAACGCCGCCACGCTGAAGACCAAGATCGAACAGGTTCTGGGCAAGCTGACGTGAACCAGGGCGCCGCCACGACCGGGGTCAAGAAAGGTACCGGGGTTGGGGCGGGCCATGTGGTCGTCGTGGGCAATGAGAAGGGCGGTTCGGGCAAGACGACGACGGCGATGCACTTGGCGGTGGCGCTGATGCATTTGGGATTCAAGGTGTCGACCATCGACGTCGACGGCCGGCAGCGGTCGCTGACCCGCTATGTCGAGAACCGCGCCGCCTTCGCCGACGCGAACGGCCTGGATCTGCCGCGACCCGATCACCGGCTGGTGCGCCGTTCGCCGCGCGACAGCGCCACCGACGCCGCCGCCGAGGAGCGCGAGGTGTTTCTGGCCAGCTTGGCCGAGGCGATGAAGGCCGATTTCGTGGTGATCGACTGCCCCGGCTCGGATGGTTGGCTGCCCCGGCTGGCCCATATCCAGGCCGACACGCTGGTCACGCCGCTGAACGACAGCTTCATCGACCTCGACCCGCTGATCGAGATGAAGCCCGGCACGCTGGACCCCGAAAAATTGGGCGTCTATCTGGAGATGATCTGGGAGCAGCGGCAGGAACGCCGCCGCCAGAAACGCCCCGGCCTGGATTGGGTGGTGGTGCGCAATCGCCTGTCCGCCCTGGCCGACCGCAACAAGCGCGCCCTGGCCGACGTGCTGGCCAAGCTGGCGCCGGTGATCGGCTTCCGGGTGGCGCCGGGCATCGGCGAACGGGTGATCTTTCGCCAACTTTTTCTCGACGGGTTGACCGCGCTGGATGTCGGGCTGCCCGGCGTGCCGGTGGTCGCCACCGCGTCGCATGCGGCCGCCCGCCGCGAGATCCTGGGCTTGGTTCGCGCGCTTTGGCTTCCCCGTGTGGACGCCAAGCTCGACGCGATGGCCTGAGGGGGCGGCGATGGACAAATTCAACCTGCGCGAAAAAATCTACAATCACGATCTTTGGCTGAAGCAGCGGCCGGGCGGCGTGTGCGCCGATTTCGGCGGGCTCGACATGGCCGGCGCCGACCTGCGCCGCCTCGACCTGCGCGGCGCCTCGTTCGCCGAGGCCGATCTGAGCCACGCCAATCTGAGCGGCGCCAAGCTGGACGGCGCCGATCTGTTCGGCGTGCGCCTCGACTTCGCCATCCTGCGCCAGACCACGCTTGACGGCGCCGACCTGCGCGGCGCCAGTCTGAACAATTGCGACCTGACCGAAGCCAGTCTGGCCGGCGCCGTGCTGCGCCGCGGCCTGCGCATGGCCCAGGCCGGCGAAGGCCCCGTCCAGGTGGTCCCCGTCCAGTTGCGCGAGGCGGTGCTCGAGGGCACCGACATGACCAACGCCGACGCGCTGGGCGCCGATATGGCGGGCGCCCGCATGGCCGACGTCATTCTGCGCGGCGCCAACCTGACCGGGGCCGATCTGTCGGGCGCCGATCTGTCGAACGCGACGCTCGATCAGGCCGAGATGACCGACGCCCTGTTGCTCGACACCTGCATGACCGGCGTCGATCTCGACAATGTCGACATGCGGCGGGCGGCGCGCATCGCGCCGGGCGGCGCCGACCAAAGCTTGGTCGACCAAGTCGGCAGTCATTCGCGCTGGCTGGGCGATGGCGATGGCGCGCCGCTCAAGCTTGAAGGCGCCGATCTGGCCGGCGCCGATCTGGCCGGCCTCGACCTTAGCGGCGCGGTGATGCTGCGCGCCCGCCTGTGCGGCGCCAATCTGCGCGGCACGCGGCTGGTGCTGGCCAATCTCGAGGGCTGCGATCTACGCCGCGCCGACCTGCGCGAAGCCGATCTGCGCGGCGCCGTGCTGCGCGACGCCGACCTTGGCGCCGCCGATCTGCGCGGCGCCGACCTGCGCTCGGCCAAGAACTATCCCACCAATCTGCGGGGCGCCAAGCTGCGCGACACCCTGATGGACGGGGCGCGCTTCGACCCCGGGGTGGTGGCGTCATGAACGCCCGCGCCATCGTCGCCTCGCCCGGCCAGTCGGCCCGCCGCTATCTCGATCAGGGGACCGGCCTGACCATGGTTCAGGTCCAGCAGGGCGACTGCTACGTCACCAACGACCCCAACGAGGTGCTGTGCACCGTGCTGGGGAGCTGCGTCGCCGCCTGCGTGCGCGACGAGGCGATCGGCTGGGGCGGCATGAACCACTTCCTGCTGCCCGAGGGGGCGAATGGGGCCAATCTCTGCATGCGCTACGGCGGCTTCGCCATGGAGCAGTTGATCAACGGCATCCTGGCCCGCGGCGGCAAGCGCGAACGGCTGGAGATCAAGGTTTTCGGCGGCGCCAACGTGCTGGCCAACATGTGGGCGGTCGGCGACGCCAACGCCGAATTCATCGAGCGCTTCCTGGCCAACGAGGGTCTGGCGCTGGCCGCCAGCCATTTGCGCGGCAAGCTGGCGCGCAAGGTGCAATTCTTCCCGGTGGCCGGCAAGGTGCGGATGCGCGAACTGGCCGACCGGACCGAGCAGGCGCGTGAGAATTTCGTTCCCGAGGTGCGGGCCGTCCGCATGCGGGCCAGCGCGGCTGGCTCGGTGGAACTCTTCGATTGATGCGGGGGAAAGACGGTATGAGCGAAGCGAGACCGACGTCGCGCCGAGGGGCCACACCGTTCCATGTGGTGGCCGCGGGGATCACGGCGCGGCTGAACGCCATTCTGCCGGTGGCGCAGGACATCACGCTGGAGGCGGTCAACGCCAAGGCGCTGATCGTGCGCACCGGCGACGCGGTGCGCGCCTTCCGGCCGATCACCGATTACATGGACGAGTTGGCGCAAGACACCATCCGTCTGGTCCGCGCGATCAACCAGGAAGCCACGCTGGTGCTGCGCGCCACCATGGAGGAGATGCGCCTGGGCGTGCTGGTCAGGGCCTTGCGCCGCGCCCTCGACGCCTATGACGGTCCCAACGCGGTGACCGTCGGCGCGCGTCTGGCGCAGATCGAGGATCGCCGCCAGAAGCTTGAGACTGAACGGCGTTCACGCCGCCACGCGCTGGACATGCTGATCACCGAGATCGACGCGCGCATGAAGGCCGCCCGCATCATCGCGGGCACCTCGCGCATCGAGGCGGCCGGAGCCGGCCCCTATCAGGGCAGTGTCGGCTCGGTCGCCGACACCCTGGAGCGCGCCGCCAAGGCCATCCAGGCCCGTATCGACGAATGCCGCCGCATGTTGCGGCGGGCCGACTACTGAGGGAGGGGTTTCATGAAGGCGACCGTGATTGCCGAAGGCCGCGGCACCAAATGGATCTGCTTCGGGCGCGACGACGACATGCCCGAAAAGATCATCGAGACCAATCACTTCCTCGTGCTGACGCCGAGCGACGCGGTGCTGCTGGAGCCGGGCGGCACCGAAAGCTTTCCCGCCCTGCTGTCGGCGGTGCTGCAGTACTGCCCGGTCGAGCGGATCAACCACGTCTTCGTGTCGCACCAAGACCCCGACGTGTGCTCGTCGATCAGCCTGTGGAACGACACGCTGCCGCACGCCAAGATGTATGCGCCCTGGCTGTGGGAGGGCTTTCTGCGCCATTTCGGCTGCGACCGCATGGAGTTCGTGCCGATCCCCGACGAGGGTCTGACGCTGGCCCTCGATCAATGCGATCTGCGCTTCGTGCCGGCCCATTACCTGCACAGCCCTGGCAACTTCAACGTCTACGACGCCCGCCTGAAGGTGCTGATGAGCGGCGACCTGGGCGCCGCCCTCGAACCGCGCGGCTCGCCGCTTTATGTCGACGACTTCGCGCTGCACGAACCGCGCATGCGTCTGTTCCACCAACGCTGGCTGCCCTCGCGCCGCGCCAAGGACGACTGGGTGCGGCGCGTGCGCCAGCTCGACGTCGATTTGATGGCGCCGCAGCACGGCCGCATCTTCCGGGGGCCGGACGTGACCCGTTTCCTCGACTGGCTCGAAGCTCTGGAAGTGGGGATCGGGGTATGACCAACGACGACGACAAGATCGACCTCGGCCATCTGCGGGTGCTGATCGCCGACGACAACGCGTTCATGCGCCAAATATTGAAGACGGTGCTGCGCGGCTTCGGGGTCAAGAACACCTACGAGGCGAATGACGGCACGGACGCGTTTTCGGTGATCGCCTCGCATCAGATCGATTTGTGCCTGATGGACATCGAGATGGCGCCGATGAACGGCTTGGAATTCACCCGCCGTCTGCGCCGCGTGATCGAACCCGCGACGGCGGCCACCAAGACGCTGCCGGTGATCCTGGTCAGTTCGCACGCGCGCGTCGAAGTCATCGAGAAGGCTAGATCCGTGGGGGCCAACAGCTTCGTCGTGAAGCCGGTGCAGCCCAAAGCATTGCGTGCGAGAATGATCAAGGCGCTGGGGTTGGGCTAAGCGGCCTTGGGGGAAATATGGGGGATGTGCTCATGAGACTTCTACCGTTCCGCCTCCGGCTGTCCGGCCGGATCGCCTATCTGGTCGTGCAATGCATGCTGTTCCTGTGGATCAGCCAAGCGCCGACCACCTATTATCTGCTGCACAAGGCCGCCGACGAGCAGATGGCCGAGCGCGTCAACAGCAACATGGCCGTCGCCCGGCACGTTTTGGGCCTGCGCGGGTCCGAGTTCCGGGTGAGCGACGGCAAGCTGATGGCCGGCGACAACGTGCTGAACGAGGATTTCGCGCTGGTCGACGACGTGGTCCGCATGGTCGGCGGCACCGCCAGCATCTTCATGGGCGACACCCGTGTCGCCACCAACGTGATCAAGCCCGACGGCAAGCGCGCGGTGGGGACCGCGCTGGCCACCGGGCCGGCCCACGACTCGATTTTCTCACAGAAGAAGCCCTATCGCGGCACCGTCGACATTCTGGGCGAGGCCTACACCGCCGCCTATGACCCGCTGCTCGACCGGGCCGGCAACGTGGTCGGCATCCTGTATGTCGGCATCAAGAATTCCGACTACACCGCGGCGGCCAACCAGATCCAATGGGCCCTGGCGCTGGCCACGGCGATCGTCTCGATGCTGGTCACCTGGGGCGTGCTGGCCCTGGCGAAGCGCGCCTTCGTGCGCCCGGTGGTCGCGGTCACCCGCACCATGGAGGCCCTGGCCGCCAACGACTCCTCGGTCGAGGTGCCCGTGGCAAAGGGCGACGACGAGATCGCCGAGATGGTGCGCGCCCTGGGCGACCTGAAGCAGGGCGTCATCGCGCGCCAACGCCTCGAGGCCGATCAGCGCGCCGCCGCCGAGGCGGATCGTCGGCGCGAGGCCGAAGACCGCGACCGCGAGGCGCGCATCGGCAACGAGGTGGCCCTGCTGGTCGAGGCCGCGGCGGGCGGCGATCTCGCCCAACGCATCGATCTGGCCGGCAAGGACGGCCCGTTGCTCAGCCTGTGCCGCGGCCTGAACAGCCTGCTCGACACGCTGCAATCCAATATCGACCACTTCGTCGAGGTGCTGGGCGTGGTCGCCAAGGGCAACCTGACCCACCGCGTCGACGACAGCGGCGGCGGCGTGTTCGGCCGCATGGGTGGCGCGATCAACAATCTGAGCGACATGCTGCGCGAGACGGTCGGCCGGATCGGCGACTCCAGCATGACCGTGCGCGCCGCCGCCGAGCAGATCGCGGCGGGCAGCAACCATCTGGCCGAGCGCACCGAGACCCAGGCGGCCGGCATCGAACAGACCTCGTCGTCGATGCAGCGCCTGACCGACACGGTGCGCCAGAACGCGGCGAGCGCCGCCCAGGCCAACGATCTGGCCAGCACGGCGCGCCACGCCGCCGACGACGGCGGCAAGGTGGTGGGCGCGGCGATCACCGCGATGGACGCCATCGAGGACGCCTCGCGCAAGATGAGCGAGATCATCGGGGCGATCGACGAGATCGCCTTCCAGACCAATCTGCTGGCGCTCAACGCCGCGGTCGAGGCGGCGCGGGCCGGCGACGCCGGCAAGGGCTTCGCCGTGGTCGCCGCCGAGGTCCGCTCGCTCGCCCAACGGTCGAGCCAAGCCTCGCGCGAGATCAAGGACCTGATCGCGGAAAGCTCGGATCACGTCCACAAGGGCGTCAACCAGGTCAACGCGGTGGGCGGCGCCCTGAACCAGATCGTCGCCGGCATCAAGCGCCTCGCCGACATCGTCGGTGAAATCTCGGCGGCCAGCCAGGAACAGGCCACCGGGTTGGGCCAGATCAACACCTCCGTCTCGCACATGGACGAAATGATCCAGCAGAACGCCGCGCTGGTCGAGGAAAGCTCGGCCGCCGCCCGGTCGCTGGCCGTCGAGGCGGATCGCCTGGTCGAACTCGTCTCGGTGTTCCGCACCGGCGAAGACCATGCCCGCCACCACGCCTCCGCCGAGCCGCCGGCCGCCAAGGCGCCGCCGCCCAAGCCCACGCCCGCCCCCGCCCAT
>JADFZP010000077.1:9335-10411 GCA_015232485.1 Alphaproteobacteria bacterium | reverse complement strand
GAGCGGCTGGCGGCGCCGGCCGGGGTGCGGCTTGGCCTGCTCACCGGGCGCGACAAGGGCAAGGCGCGCAAGGCGCTGCTCGACGCGCTGGCGGCCGGCGAGATCGACATCATCCTGGGTACCCACGCGCTGTTCCAGGAGGACGTGGCGTTTCGCGACCTCGCTTTGGCGGTGATCGACGAGCAGCACCGCTTCGGCGTCCATCAGCGGCTGGACCTCGCCGCCAAGGGGCGCGCCGTCGACATGCTGGTGATGACCGCGACGCCGATTCCGCGCACCCTGATGCTGACCGCTTACGGCGATCTCGATGCGTCGCGCCTGGACGAGAAGCCGCCCGGCCGCCAGCCGGTGACCACCCGCGCCCTGCCGCTCGCCCGGCTCGACGAGGTGGTGTCGGCGGTCGGCCGCGCCGTCCAGGGTGGCGCCCGCGTCTACTGGGTGTGCCCGCTGGTCGAGGAGTCCGAAGACGGCGATCTCGCCGCCGCCGACGCCCGCCACGCCCATCTGCGCGAACTGTTCGGGCCGCGCGTCGGCCTCGTCCACGGCCGCATGAAGGGGCCGTTGAAAGACGCCGCGATGGCCGCCTTCGCGGCCGGCGAGCAGGACATCCTGGTGGCCACCACGGTGATCGAGGTCGGCGTCGACGTGCCCGAGGCCACCGTGATGGTGGTCGAACACGCCGAGCGTTTCGGCCTCGCCCAACTGCACCAGTTGCGTGGCCGCATCGGGCGCGGACCGGGGGCCTCGACCTGCCTGCTGCTGTACGAACCGCCGCTTGGCGAGACCGCCAAGGCCCGCCTCGAAGTGATGCGCCAGACCGAGGACGGCTTCGTCATCGCCGAGGAGGATTTGCGGCTGCGCGGCCCCGGCGAGGTGCTGGGCGCCCGCCAAAGCGGCCTGCCCCGCTTCCGCCTCGCCGACCTCGCGGCGCATGGCGATCTGCTCGCCACGGCGCGCGACGATTCCAAACTGATCCTGGAGACCGATCGCGAATTGGAGGGGAAACGCGGCGAGGCCCTGCGCGTCCTGCTGTACCTGTTCGAGCGCGACGCGGCGGTGAAGACGCTGCGCTCGGG
>JADFZP010000077.1:0-9235 GCA_015232485.1 Alphaproteobacteria bacterium | reverse complement strand
TGGTCCGCTCGGCTCAGCAATGTGTGGGGGGTTTCTTCGCCGCCAAGGATCGCCGTGGCGACGCCAACGCTGATGGTGTGCGAACGCCCCGTCGCGAAATCATGGCTTTCGACGGCGTGAACCAGCCGCCCACCAAGCGCCATGGCGTCGTCCTTGGTCGTTTCGGGGCAGAGCACGAGGTATTCCTCGCCACCCCAGCGGCCGACGATGTCGCTGTCCCTTACGCGGTCCTTGATGATGTCGGCAACCGATCGGATCACCACGTCGCCGGTCGGATGGCCCAGTTCGTCGTTCACCTTCTTGAAATGATCGATGTCGATGATCATGGCGCTCAAAGGCCGGCCGTAACGGTTGGCCCGGTCGATTTCGCGCCCGAATTCGATATCCATCTTTCTGCGGTTGAAAAGCCGGGTCAGGGGATCGGTCTGCGACAGGTCGGCCAGCTTGGCGTTCACCAGTCGCAGCCGGTGATTCCAGAACAGGCTGATCGCCGCGACGAATCCCAGGACCGCGGAAACCTGGATCACGGCCGTATAGTCGGTCGCCGTCTGGACGTTGATCGAGACATGGCGGTTGACGATCTGCCCGCGCTCGGTCGGGGTGATCGTCGCGATGCCTTGATCGATGATGTCTCTGAGCATCGGTTCGGATTTCACGACGCCGACGCGAAGCTTGTTTTCGTATTTCGGAATCTGACCGGCGATCTTCAGGTTGAACAGGCCTTCCTTCTTGATCGTGTAGGCCGCCACGATCAACGAGCGCAGCGTCATGTGCGCCTTGCGCTCGGAAACCATGATCATCATGTCGCGCTCGGACTCGGAATCGGTCGGCAGAATGGTCAAGTTCGGATAGTCCCGCTTGACGAACTCCATCATCGAGGTGCCGCGGGGCAGCACGATCGTTTCACCGGACAGCGTCGCCGGATCGGCGATGAATTCGTGTTCCTCGCGCGTGATGAGCACGTTGCTGTCGGTGAACAGCGGCTCGGTGAAGATTAGCCATTCGTCCCGCTTGGCCGTCTGGTTCAGGAAGCTCAGGATGTGGCATTTCCCGGACTGGGACGATTCGAGGCTTTCCTTCCAACTTCCGGTCTTCAGCAGTTCCAGTTCGAAGCCCGCGCGGCTGGCCGCCAATCGCAACAGATCGGCGGCGATTCCTTCGTGTTCGCCATGGTCGTTGATTCGCTCGAAGGGGACCCAATCGGGATCGACGCACAGCTTTACCTTGCCCAATGACGCGAGGTAAGTCCGCTGTTCGGACGAAAGTCCTTCCGCATGCGACGGGAACGCGAGCGCGCACACGCCGATCGCGAAGCACAGGGCCGCCGTCACTTTGGAATCGCTCATCATTTTCCCCTTGGCGTCCTGTCTAGACCGCGTTGGGGGGCCGGTCAAGTCAACCGCAAAGCGCGCAAGCCTCGACCCGGTTGCGCCCGCTTCGCTTGGCCAGATAAAGGGCCGCGTCGGCGCGTTCGATCAGGCCGGACTCGCACTCGCCGCGGCGATGTTCGGCGACGCCGAAGCTGCAGGTCACCCGGCCGGCGCCCGGCATCGGGTAATCCTCGATGGCGCGGCGCAGCTTCTCGGCCAGTTCGGCGGCTCCTTCGCGGTCGGTGGCCGGCAGCAGCACGGCGAATTCCTCGCCACCCAGGCGGGCCAGCAGATCGTTGGTGCGGATATGCGTGGCGACCACGCGGGTCAGCGCCAACAGCACCTGGTCGCCGACCTGATGGCCGAAGGTGTCGTTCACCGACTTGAACTTGTCGGCGTCGAAGGCCAACAGCGAGAAGGTGCCGCCATAACGCACCGAGCGCTCGATCTCGCCGGCCAGGGCGGCCGAGAAGGCGCGGCGGTTGGCGGCGCCGGTCAGCGGATCGGTGCGGGCCAGGTCGTCCTTCTCGCAGATCACCTGCTCGGCCACCTCCAACACGGCGTTGAAGCCACGCGAGATGACGCCGATCTCGTCGACGCGGTCGGCGATCAGGCGGATCGAGAAATCGCGCGAAGCGACGATGCGCCCCACGTCTTCCGACAGCCGGCCGATACTGCCGACCACGTCGCGCAGCAACATCGCGGTGGCCAGCAAGACGACCAAGCCGGCCCCCAACCCAAAGGCGAGTTGCAGCGCCGCTTGGCGGCCAAACGCGGAGACGGAATCTTGGGCCGCCGCGCGGGCCTCGTCCAGCGAGGATTCCTCGACCGCGCGCAGGATGTCGATGGCGGCGGTGACCGTTTGGAACCACTCGCGCGGGCTGACCGCCAGCGCTTCGCCGCGCAGCAAGGAGGCGATGGTGGTCCAAGTGGCCTCGGTCGCGGGCTCGTCCAGCCAGCGCTGGAAGGTCTGGCCCAGCGCGGGCGAGCTTTCCTTCAGGAAGGCGACCACCCGCGCCTCGTATTGTCCCTTCTGCATGGTCAGCGCGCCGAGCGCCTGACCGGTGGCGTTGCCTAGGGAGAGAATTCCGGTCACCGTCGCCCGTATCTGGCCCATGAACTCCTTGGCCGCGATCAGATGGGCATGGGCATGGAGCGGCTTCCCCACACCCATGGCGTGCCCGATCTCGACCATTTCGGAAGACAGCACCGCGATCAGCCGCGTATAGCCGGCATGACTTTCAATCTGATGGCCGCGCAGGCCGCCGACCTCGTCGCGCAATAACGGCAGCGAAGCGAGCGCCTCGGCGGTGGCCGCCGGATTGGCGGCGCCGCAGGCGGGATCATGGCCCGAGGCCAAGCTTTCCAAGCGGCGATCGGTCGTCTCGGTCTGTCGGGCCAGTTCGTCGCGCCAAGCCGCGTCGCCACCCGCCATCCGGCCGACGCTCAGGCCGCGTTCCCGCTGCAACTCGTGAATGGCCGCCGAGACGATTTCGGACAAGGCGAAGCAGGCGCGCGCCTCGTCGCGGGCGCGCATCAGCGCCACCCCCTCGGCCACTTTGGCGTGCAGAAGGAAGACCAAGGCCAGGACCGGCATGGCGCCCAGCAGGAGGAGCTTCGATCGAATCGTCATGGCATCTCCCGTCTTGGGAACGATGGCAGGACGGCAAGCCAAGTCAATTGCGTCTTCCGCAACGTTTTCCGGTCAGGGAAGTTCGAAGCCGATCTCGTCGAGGCCTTCGAAAAACGTCCGCCTTTGCTCGGCGGTGAGTGGGACCAGCGGCGGGCGCATCCGCTCCCAGACCGGGTCGCCGCTGGCCCGCGCGAACAGGGCCTTCATGGCGGCGATGGCCGGCACCGACGAGACCACGCGGCGCACCGCCGACAATTTCGCCTGGGCCGCCTCGGCGGCTTCGAGATCGCCGGCCAGGAAGTCGTCGCGCACATCGGCCGCCATCGCGCAGGCGATGTTGGCGGCGGCGGTGATCGCCCCGGCGCCGCCCGCCTTCAGCACGGGCAGCAATTCGTGATCCGAGCCCGACAGGACCGAGAAGCCGGGAAAGGCCTCGACCAGCCGCGTCATGAACGCGATGTCGCCCGAGGAGTCCTTGATGCCGGCCACCTGCTCGCCGAATTCGGCGCGCAACCGGGCGATCACGTCGAAGCCGACCGGCACCGCCGACATCGCCGGAAAATGATAGACGAACATCCTAAGGCGCGGGTCGTCCACCCGGCGGATGATTTCGGCGTAGGCGGCGAAGACGCCGTCCTCGGAGACGTTCTTGTAATAGAAGGGCGGCAGCGTCAGCACGCCCGCCATGCCCAGTTCCAGCGCCCGGCGCGACAGCCGCACCGCGTCGGGAAAGGCGCAGGCGCCGGTGCCGGGCAGCAGCTTTTCGGGTGGGATGCCCGCCGCCGTCACACCATCGAGGATCGCCAGGCGCTCGTCGACGCTGAACGAGTTGGCCTCTCCGGTGGTGCCCAGGATCGCCAGCCCGTCGCAGCCATGGGCGAGCAGCCAGCGGCAATGCGCCACCATCCGGCCCATGTCGGGCGACAGGTCGGCGTTCAGCGGGGTCAGCACGGCGGCGAAAATGCCGCTGGCGGCGAGACCGGCCATCAGCGGCCCTCCTCGTCGGAAGCGCCAAGCAGCGCGTCGGCCCGCCCCGGCTCGGCGGGCGGGCGCTCGGCCGGATTGATGATGCCGCCCGAAACCACCAGCTTGATGCCCTCCTCGACGGTCATCGACAGCACGCGCACGTCTTTGCGCGGCACGAACAGCAGAAAGCCCGAGGTCGGGTTGGGCGTGGTCGGAATGAACACGTTGAGGACGTCGTCCGAGGTCAGGTCCTGCACCTCGCCGACCGTCGTTCCGGTGATGAAGCCAATCGTCCAGATGCCGCGGCGCGGATATTCCAGCAGCACGACCTCGCGGAAGGCGTTGGATTTCTTGGCCAGCATGGTCTCGAAGATCTGCTTGACCGCCGAATAGATGCTGCGGATCACCGGCATGCGGGTCAGCACGCTTTCGCCGCCCTTGACCAGCATGCGGCCGAAGAAGTTTGCGGTCAGGGCGCCGACCAAGGTCAGGCTGACCACGATGATCACCAGCCCCGCCCCCGGCACCCCCCATTGCTGCGGGTTGTACTGCTCGGGGATCAGCGGCGTCACCTTGCGGTCGACGAAGTCGATGAACATCCAGGCGAGATAGAAGGTGATCGAGATCGGCGCGGTGACCAACACGCCGGCGAAGAAATAAGCGCGCAGACGCGCCGCCCAACTGATCCGCTTGATCGGCGGAATAACCGCCGTCGGTTCTTCGGGGGGAAGAGGATCATGGGCGCTCTGGTCGGTCATGAAGATACTCGCTTGGGGCACAGGGCCCTAGAAATGAGGGAGTTCACGGTCGGGCGCAATCGGGAAGAAGGACTGCAAGGCGGCCAGCGTCTCGGCGGGCGCCTCTTCGGGCAGGAAGTGGCCACAGGGCAGCGCATGGCCGTCGACCTGGGCGGCGCGTTCCCGCCACACCGCGATCATATCGTAGAGCCGCCCCGGTGTCGCCTTTTCACCCCATAGCGCGAGCAACGGCTGATCGAGCAGGCGGCCGAGATCGGCTTCGTCATGGACGAGATCGACGCCGGCGGCGGCGCGGTAGTCCTCGCAGGTGGCGTGGATCACGGCGGGATCGCGGAAGTGGCGCAGATACGCGGCGACCGCCTCCTCCTCGATGGCGCCCTCGGTCTTGCACCAAGCGGCCAGCGTCCAGCGCAGGAAATACTCGGGATCGGCGCCGATCAGGCGCTCGGGCAGATCGAAGGGCTGGATCAGCAGGAACCAATGATAATAGGCGGTGGCGAAGGCCTGATCGGTGGCGCGGTACATATGCAAGGTCGGCGCGATGTCGAGCACCGCCAGCCGCGCCACCGCGTCGGGGTGGTCGAGCGCCATGCGATGCGCCACCCGCCCGCCGCGATCATGGCCGGCCACGAAGAAGCGGGGAAAGCCCAATCCCCGCATCACCGCGACCTGGTCGTCGGCCATCGCCCGTTTGGAGTAATCGCCGTCCTCGGGCCGCCCACTGTCGCCATAGCCGCGCAGATCGGTGAGCACCACCGTGAAGTCGCGGGCCAAGGCGGGCGCCACCTTGCGCCAGACCAGGTGGGTCTGGGGATAGCCGTGCAGCAGCAGCAAAGGCGGTCCCTCGCCGGCCATTCGGCCGGAAATCGCCGCGCCCCGCCCCTCCATGCGGAATGGCCTGAATCCCTCGAGCATCCCTCTCCCCAAGCAACGCGGCCGGCGCCACATCACCTGACAGTGTCGCCTGCCGCGGAGCGCCATGTCAACGCAACCCCGCCTTCTGTCGATCGCCACGGCCGTTCCGCCATTCGTCCTGCGCCGAGAGGACGTGGTCGAACGGGCACGGCGGCTGTTCGCGCAACGAGCCGATTGTTTCGACCGCATGCTGCCCATCTACGCCAATTCGGGAATCGAGACCCGCCATTCCTGCGTGCCGCCGGATTGGTACGAGGCGCCGTCGGGCTGGGCCGGCCGCAACCGCCTTTATCTCGATAACGCCCTGACCCTGCTTCAGACGGCCGCCGAGTCCTGCCTGCGGCGGGCCGGCGTCCCCGCCTGCGCGGTCGATTGCGTGGTCTGCGTCTCGACCTCGGGATTGGCGACGCCCAGCCTGGAGGCGCGGTTGATCGAGCGCATGGCGCTGCGCCCGGACATCCAGCGCTTGCCGATCTTTGGGCTGGGCTGCGCCGGTGGCGCGCTTGGGCTGGCGCGGGCCGGCGCCATGGCGCGGGCCCAACCGGGGGCGCTGGTGCTGTTGCTGGTCGTCGAGTTGTGCGGTTTGACCTTCCGGCCCGACGACCTGTCGAACGCCAACATGGTGGCCACCGCCCTGTTCGGAGACGGGGCGGCCGCCGCCCTGGTGTCCACCGAGGGTAGCGGCCCCCGCCTCTCCGCCTGGGGCGAGCACACTTGGCCGGGAAGCCTCGACGTGATGGGCTGGCGCATCGAGGATGATGGTTTCGGCGTCCTGTTCTCGCGCGACATCCCGGCCCTGGTGCGCGAGCGCTTCCGTGCCGCCACCGACGCCTTTCTGGGTCGGCATGGACTGGAGCTGGCCGATATCGGCGGCTATTCCCTGCACCCCGGTGGGGCCAAGGTGGTGAGCGCGCTGGAAAAGGCGCTGTCTCTGCCGGCCGCCACGCTCGACGACGAACGCGAGGTGCTGCGCCGCTTCGGCAACATGTCGGCCGCCACCTTGCTGTTCGTGTTGGAACGGGGCCTAGCCCGCGCCCAGCCGCGCCGCCGCCTGCTCGCCGCGCTGGGGCCGGGATTCACGGCGGGCTTTCTGCTGCTGGAGGCGCCATGACGCCGCTGTCCGCCGTGCTGCTGCTGGTCGTCGTCCAGCGCCTGTCCGAGCTGGCGCTGGCGGCGCGCAACGCGAACGCCTTGAAGTCGATCGGCGGCGTCGAGACCGGCGCCGGCCATTACCCGCTGATCGTGCTGCTGCACGCCGCCTGGCTGGTGGCGATCGCCGCCGCGGTGCCGTTGGGAACGCGGCCGTCCTGGGCGTTGCTGACCCTATGGCCGGCCTTGCTGGCCGCCCGGCTGTGGATCATCCACAGCCTGGGACCGTTCTGGACCACCCGCATCATCACGGTTCCGGGATTGCCGCTGGTTCGCCGCGGCCCCTATCGCTGGCTCCGCCATCCCAATTACCTCATCGTGGCGCTTGAGATCGCCGTTCTGCCGCTGGCCTTCGGCGCGTGGCGGGTGGCGCTGGTCTTTTCGCTGCTCAATGCCGCGCTTCTGGCTTGGCGTATCCGAATCGAGGACGCGGCACTTGCCCCGCGGCGCCGGCTCGGTCAATCTTGAGCGCATGGCGCACGTCTATCCCGAGCATCCAGTAATCGGCGTCGGCGCGGTGGTGATCCGGGGAACCGAGGTGCTGCTGATCCGACGCGGCCGGCCGCCTTCGCTCGGCCGATGGAGCCTGCCCGGCGGCAAGCAGAAGCTTGGCGAGACGGTGGCCGAGGCCGCCGCCCGCGAAGTCATGGAGGAGACCGGCTTGACCATCGCGGTGGGCGCCGTAGCCGCCGTCGTCGACCTGATCGAACCCGACGAGAAGGGGCGCATCCGCTATCACTACACGGTGGTCGACCTGCTGGCCGACTGGGTGGCCGGCGAGCCGGTGGCCGGCGACGACGCCGAGGCGGCGACTTGGGCGCCGCTCGACGGGCTGGACCCTTTCGAGCTGACGCCGCGCACCCTGGACGTGATCGCCGGCGCGGTGGCGCGACGATGACCGCGATCCGCGACCTGATCGCCGCCCTGGTGGCCTTCGACACCACCAGTCATCGCAGCAATCTCGACTGCATCCGCTTCATCCAGGGCGTGCTCGAGGACCAAGGCGCCAAGACCCGCCTGACCTTCGATGACGACGGCGGCAAGGCCAACATCCACGCCACCCTGGGACCGGACGATCGCCCCGGCGTGCTGCTGTCCGGTCACACCGACGTGGTGCCGGTCGAGGGCCAGGACTGGACCTCGGACCCGTTCCGGCTGGAGGAGCGCGACGACCGCCTGATTGGCCGCGGCACCGCCGACATGAAAAGCTTCATCGCGCTGTGTCTGGCGCTGGCCCCCGAATTCGCGGCGCGCGGCCTGTCGGTGCCGCTGCATTTCGCCTTCTCCTATGACGAGGAGATCGGCTGCATCGGCGTTCGCCGGCTGATCGCCGATCTGGCCGAACTGCCGGTCAAGCCCTCGCTGTGCATCGTCGGCGAGCCGACCGGGCTGCGGGTGGTCACCGGCCACAAGGGCAAGCGCAGCCTGCGCTGCCACGTCCATGGCCGCGAGGGTCACTCGGCGATGAACCATCGCGCCGTCAACGCCGTCGAGAACGCCGCCCGGCTGGTCACCCATCTGGCCGACATGCAGGCCGGCCGGCGGGCCGGCGGGCCGCACGATCACGGCTACGATCCGCCCTGGTCGACCATCCACACCGGGCTGATCCAGGGTGGCACGGCGCTCAACATCGTGCCGCGCGACTGCTGGTTCGAGTTCGAGTTCCGCACCATTCCCGGCGAATCGCCCGACACCCTGATGGACGAGTTGCGCGCCTGGGCGGCCACCGCCATCGATCCCGCCGCCAGGATCGAATGGACGCTGCTCAACGACACCATCGGCCTGCACATGGACGACCAGGACGAGGCCACCCGCTTCGTCGCCGCCTTGGCCGGGGCCAACGACACCATGCGGGTCAGCTTCGGCACCGAGGCGGGCTTGTTCCGCGAGATCGGCATTCCCACCATCGTCTGCGGCCCCGGCTCGATCGAGCAGGCGCACAAGCCGGACGAATACATCACGCTGGAACAACTGGCCCAGGGCGAGGCGTTCCTGCGCCGCCTGATGGACCGCATCTGCCTCTCGGGGTAAAACCATGGAAATCGTTGGCGATATCACGGCGCGGCGGCGCTTCCGGCGTGTCGCCGGCTTGGTGATGCTGGCGGCGGCGGTCACCCAGGCGGTGGCCGCCGTGCTGTTCTTCTTCGCCGCCAATTGGTGGTCGCTGCCGCCCCTGGTCAAGACCGGGGCGGTCGACGCGGGACTGCTGGCCGCCGCGCTGGCCGCCGCCCTCGCCCCGCCGGATTCGTTTGGCCGCAAGGTCGCCGCGACGGCCGGAGCGGTCTTGACCGGCGTGCTGTTCGCCATTCATGGGCAGACTTGGCAAACCGGCGCCGATATCTGGGAACTGTTCGCCGCGTGGTCGGCCGCGGCACTCGGTTGGGCGGTGGTGTCGCGGGCCGGGGCGGCGTGGCTGCTCGCCGCCGGGCTGGCGGTGCTGGCCG
>JADFZP010000076.1 GCA_015232485.1 Alphaproteobacteria bacterium | reverse complement strand
TGGGGCGTCAGGAAGACGGGGGGCGGCGCGTTGCGGCCGGCCTGCAAGGCGGCGACCGTGACCTGGTCCATGCCGGCCTTGGTCATCAACTGGTGGAACTCGCGCAGCACCTGGGCGCGCTGTCCGGGATCGGCCAGATCGGCGACCAGATTTTCGGTGAAGTGCGCTTGGCGCAGATGCTGAAGGATGCGATGGCGGGTGATGTCGCTCGATCGGCCCTCGATCAGCAGGCCCGAGGCGCAGAATTGCAGCAGCCGGGTGGCGCGCAGGCGCAACGGGTCCTCGTTGCGGTCCAGCTTTTCGATGATCTTTTCGGTGACCAGATACTCGGCCATGATCTGGTCCATGCGCGAACGCACCGCGTCGCGCACCCGCTCGGGCAGCGGCGCCTTCTCGAACAGGGTGTGGATCGCGGTGACGAGGCGCAGCCGGTCCTTGGGGGGCATCGAGCCGGGGGTCAGCGCCGAGACGTCGCGCACGCTGGCCAGATCGATGTTCACCGCCCGCATGATGTCTTGCATGTTGGTGCGCGACAGGTCCGAGGCGGCCAGGGTCGCCAGGATCTGCGCCCGGCGCAGGCCGTCGGGCACGCTGCGCATCAAGACGCCGATGCCCATGCCGATGGCGGTCGGCCCCGTCAGGCGGCGCACCCGCACGGCGCGTTGCACCAGCGAATCGGCCATCGCCGCGTCGCCGACCAAGCCGTCCGGCGTCACCACGCGGTCGAGGATGGTTTGGAAGCCGTCGCCCTCGTTGCCGCCCTCGCCGCGGGTCAGCGGCTGCGGCGAGCGCAGGTTCTTGTTGATCCGCTCGAACAGCACCGAGCGCGCCTGGGGCAGCCGGTCGCGGGCGAAAAGCTGACACAGATTCTGCGTCACCTCGACGGCGTTGCGTCCCGGACTGTCCAGCTTGCCCACCGCCAGATCGATCATGCCGATGATGTTGGCGGCCAAGTTGGTCTGCGCCCCCAGCATCTCCTGCACCAGGGTCGCCGAGCCCATCAGGTCGGCGATCATGTCGTCGACCAAGGCCAGGTCGGCGCCGTCCAGGTCGCGCGCCCAGGCGATGGCGCGGGCCAGCTTGTCGGTCAAATTGGTGACTTGGCGCAGCGAGCGGGTGGCGGCCGCCATCACCAAATGGTTGCGATCGGCCGGCTTGGCGACCTTGCCGACCTCGGCCACGATGGTGGCGAAGCCGGCGCCGGCCGGCAGGCTGGCGGGAAGCTGGTCGATCCACACCTTGGCCTTGGCGTGGATCTGCTTGATGGCGGCGCGAATCGCGTCCTTGCGGATGCCGGGGTCCTCGCCGGCGGCGCGGCCCTGCAATTCGGCCACCCGCTCGAGGGCCATCGGGGCCAGCGAGCCCTTCATCATGTCGCGGATGTGCTGCGGGCTGTACAGCACCTCGATCGGCGTCACGCCCATCTCGTCGAGCTGGCGCCACATCAGCCGGCGCAGGGTGATGCGGCAGTCGAGCGCGAAATACTCTTCCAGGGTGCGGCAATAGGGCGCGTCTTCGATATCGCCCAGCGACAGCCCGCCGGTAGTCGCCGGCCCGGCGCCCATGATGGTTGTGGTGGCCGTGCGCATGCGCTCGATCAGCACCGATTCGCGGGCGGTGCCATCGGGCAGCGGAACACTGCGGATGACGCGGACGCCTTCCGACTTCTTCTCGATGCCAGCGGCCCGGGAGCGCGCGTCGGTCTCGGTGGAGGCGACGTATTCCAAGCTCCACCGACCCGCGTGGCAGGCGTAAACCTCGTAGCTGGCCTCGCGCATCCTCGACCTTAATTCCCCGAGCCACGGCGATCATGCTTGCCCGGCGACGCCGGGGCAACATTATTGTCTCTATGGCACCTATGCCGGGTGAAGCCGAGGGGAATCGGCGGGGGATGGAAATGATCACAATCGACGAACGGGGCGTGCGACGCACGCTTGCCCAAGGCGAAGTCGTGTTCGAAGAGGGCGCCGAGGGCCGCGACCTGAGGGACTGACGGCGAGGGGTGGCCGGTGTGGCGCCACCTTCGTCATGGCCGGACTTGATCCTGGACTTGATCCGGCCATCCACCGGGCGGCCGCCGCGGGGATGCCCGTGTCAAGCACGGGCATGACGGTGAGGGGGCGGCGGGGCCATCCACCGGGTGGCCACCGCAGGGATGCCCGTGTCGCCGGTGCGATATCCGGACTTTACTTTGAAGGCTCGATCCGCAGCCGCTCGACGATCTTGCCGCCGATCAGGTGCTCGTCGACGATCGCGTCCATGTCGGCGGGGGTTTCCGGGTGGTACCAGACGCCGTCGGGGTAGACCACCATCACCGGCCCCTGCTTGCAAAAGCCCAGGCAGCTCGACGAGGCGACGCCAATACCCTTCTCCCACAGTTGGCCTTCGATGTAGCGCCCCATCAGGCGATCGAACAGCGGCTGGCCGCCGCCCCGGCTGGTGCAGCAGCCGCGCGGATGGCCGTCGGCCCGCTTCTGGACGCAAACGAAGGCGTGATATTTGAAGCCCTGACTCATGGTTCCTCCAGTGGCTCAATGATGATGGCGCATTTTGCCGCTTGTTCTTCTTTCGAACAAATCCTATATAAGGGGTCGGTGATATATCCGCGTTGGGGATGTGAAATGACGTACCAGATGACGGCGATCCTGCCGACCGACGAGTCCCGCTTGGATCTCCAGGGGGCGATCCTGCGCTACGCCGGTCCGCCGGCCATCCTCATCGCGGGCGCCGTGATCGCCACCACGGTGGGCTCGTGGATCATGCTGACCTTGGCCTTCGCCGGCGTATTCAAATAGTTTCCAGGCTCGCCAGGTAATCCGGGCGGGCGTTGGCGCGGCGCAGACAGGCGGGCCGATGGTCGCAATGCGGGCATTTCCGCGCCGCCGGCCCATCGCCGCCGCAGGCGCCGGCGCGATAGAAGCGCACCCGCCAGCGGCCATCCGGGTCGAGCATTCCCCAATTCGAGAATCCCCGCTCGGTCAGCATGTCGCGCAGGGGAATCGGGTCGAAGGGCGCCAGCACCACCATGCCTTCGCCGGTGCCGACCGCGTCGGCCGCGGCGGTCAGAATGGGGAACGGATCGACCGAGGCGTCAAGCAAGGCGGGCACGTCGATCAGGGCGACGGGACGCGAATCGACTTCGGCGACCCAGTCGGGGGGCACGTCCCACGCGTCAAGCGCGTCGAGATCACGCCTATGGCGCTTCTCGCTTCTGGTCATACGCAAGCTCCCCGCTTCGTTCTACACGGACAATGGCGGGGATACGCCGTTCTGTCCTTGATTGCGGTCAAATATGGCCCTGGGAACGTTGTTAGTGGCTGGTGCCCTCCTCGTAGCGGATCTTGTTGGCGACGTTGTATTTGCCGACCGGGCGGCGCATCGGCAGGCGCTTCACCTCTTCCAGGGTCTGCGCGTCGTAGACGATCAGCGCGCCGTCGTTCTCCATCACCGAAACCAGGGCGAAGCGGCCGTCGTCGGTGAATTCGACATGGGCGGCGGTGCGGCCGGGCGCCGGGCGCAGGGTCTTGACGATTTCCAGGCTGCGCTTGTCGATGACGTGGATGGCGTCCTTGTTGGGCCCCATGAAGACGTCGGCCCACACATAGGGCGAGGCGGCGTGGCCACGCAGGAAGAATCCCGGCCCCAGCGTCTCGATCTGGCGGACCACCTCCCAGGTCGCGGTGTCGATCACCGTGATGCGCGCCTCCTTGAGATTGGGCGAGGCCAT
The DNA here is from genome assembly GCA_015232485.1 of Alphaproteobacteria bacterium. Taxonomy (GTDB): domain Bacteria; phylum Pseudomonadota; class Alphaproteobacteria; order Rhodospirillales; family Magnetospirillaceae; genus JADFZP01. The sequence continues at coordinate 6,789 of JADFZP010000076.1, read as the reverse complement.
CAGCCGGCGACCTTGCCAGTCGAAGGTGGTCCCCGAGCCGAGATGCGGCATGCCTTGCAAGGCGAGATCGGCCACCTTGCGGCCGGCGTCGAGGTCGACCACCTGGCCGCGCCCGTCGCGCGAGGCGCCCATCAACATGCGGTAGCCCTGGTCGAAGAAGAAGTCGTCGAGATGGGCTTCGAGCGGCACCCGCCTGACGGCCAAGGGCAGCGTGTCGTAGGGCAGTTCCCACACCTCGGGGGTGTCCTTCAGCGCCACCACGAAGCTGTGGCGGGGCGGCGCGGTGTAGACCGCCGAGACGCGGCTGCCGGTGGGGATCATCTGAACCGGCGACAAGTCGCGGGCGTCCAAGATCACCACTCCGGCCGGCACCGCGTTGCCCACCGCGATCAGCTTGCCGTCCTTCGAGACGGCGATGTTGCGGGTGTTGATGCCGGCCCGCGTCTCGACCACCATCTCCAGGCCCCACAGGTCGTAGACCGAGACCCAGCCGTCGCGCGACGCCATGTAGGCGAAGCGGCCATCCGGCGAGTATTTGATCCCGCCATGCAGGGCGAAGCGGCTTTGGAAGCGGGCGATCGGCTCCATGCGGTCGCCGTCCAGCACGGTGACGTGGTGGTCGCCGGTCTCGACGACGCAGAACAGGTTGAGCGGGCGCGAGTCGTGGACCGGCGCGGCCGGCAAACGGGCGCCGTGGATCACCCGGCTGGCGTTGATCTCGGCCACCCCCCACTCGGGCATCCGCTCGGGGGCTGTGAAGATCCAGCCGGCCAACGCCTTGGCGTCCTCCTCGGTCAGCTTGTCGCCGAACGGCGGCATCTGGGTGGCGACGCGCCCCGACAGGATCACGCCGACCGCCTCGCCCGGCTTCAGCCGGCCCAGATTCTGCGGCAGCAAGGCGGGTCCGATGGCGCCCAGGCGATCGCCGCCATGGCAGGCGGCGCAATGTTCGGTGAACAGGCGCGCCGGGTCGGGAGCCGCCGTCGCGGCAAGCGGCACCACAAGCAGGCCGGCCAGGATCGCCGCGGTCTTGGCGCTCATGATTCGCCTCCGGCGGCGCGGCCGGGTCCGGCCAAGCCGATCTCGTGGTCGGTGAGGTAACAGCCGGGGTCCTCGGCCCAGGGATCGCCGGTCAGGCGGAAGGCGCGGGTGCGGGTGTTGCCGTTGCAGATGTCGAGATGCGCGCAGCCGGCGCAGCGCCCGCCGACCGGCCGCGGCCTTTGGCGCAGACCGCTCATCAGCGAATCGTCGGCCTCGCTCCAGATGCGCGAGAACGGCCGTTCGCGGACATTGCCCAGGCCGTGCTCCCACCACATGGTGTCGGGATGCACGACGCCGCGATTGTCGATATTGGCGATGGCCACCCCCGACGCGTTGCCGCCCCAGGCGACCAGACGTTTGCGCAACGCCTCGACGCGGCCGGGATGGCGGGCCGCGGCCCAATGCAGCAGATAGACCGCGTCGGCGTCGTTGTTGCCGGTCACCCAATCGCGTTGGCGGCCGGCCAGCGCGTCGGCCTCGGCGCGATGAAGCACCAGATCCATGGCGCGGCGGGTCAGGGCGTGCCAGGCGTCCTCTTCGTGGTTGCGGCCGCCGCGGCCGGCATAGTTGAGATGCGACAGGTAAATCTTCTCGATGCCCTCGGAATCGGCGAGGTCCAGCACCTCGGGCAGATCGGAGGCGTTGGCGCGGGTCAGGGTGAATCGCAAGCCCACCTTGATGCCGCGGGCGCGGCAGTGCCGGATGCCATTCAGGGCGCCCTCGAAGGCGCCGTCCAGGCGGCGGAAGCGGTCATGCGCCTCGGACAGGCCGTCCAGGCTGATCCCGACATAGTCGAATCCGGCCGCCGCGATGCGGTCGGCCGCCGCCTCGTCGACCAGCGTGCCGTTGGTCGACAGCCCCAGATAGAAGTCGTACCGGCGGGCTTCGGCGGCGATCTCGAACAAGTCGGGCCGCAGCAAGGGCTCGCCGCCCGACAGGATCAGCGCCGGCACCTTGTACCCGGCCAGGTCCTCAAGCACCGCGAAGGCTTCGGCGGTGCTCAACTCGCCGCTGAAATCATGGTCCGAGGACAGGCTGTAGCAATGGCGGCAGCGCAGATTGCAGCGGCGGATCAGATTCCAGATCACCACCGGCCCGCCCCCCGCGGCCAGCGCCGCCGGCCGAATGGCCGGAGGATCGGCGGCGAGCAGGCGCATATAGGTCGACAGGCGCAGCATCGGCTTCCCCTATTCGGCTGCCGCGGAGGCGATCCGCAGGCCGGTCTTCTTGAGGATCATGGTCGAGAACAGAACCTCGCCGACGCGGCACGCATCGGCCAGTTCGGCGCGGATCGCCTCGGCTTGGCGCATCGCCTCGGCGCGGTCGCGGCCATGCACCATGGCGAACAGGTTGTAGGTCCACGCAGGCGGCCGGCGGGGCCGCAGATAGCAGTGGCTGACGAAGGGCAGCCGGCCGATGCGCTCGCCCAGTTCGTCGACGCGGGAATCGTCGACGTCCCACACGGTCATGCCGTTGGCCCGCCAGCCCAGGCGGTAATGATTGGGCACCGCGCCGATCCGCCGGATGGCGCCCAGGTCCTGCATCCGCGCCATGCGGGCCATCACGTCGTCGGGGGCGAGGCCCAGAAGCTCGGCGATGGCGTGGTAGGGGCGGGCGACCAGCGGCAGGCCGGCTTGGGTCGCCTCGACGATGCGCAGGTCGATGGGGTCGGGCGTCATGCTTCGATCCTTAGATCGAGGAAGTATTCGCGGGTCTTGGGCAGCGCCAGCACCTCGAGTCCGGTGGCGGCGGCGATCCGCTCCAGCGCCCGTTCGGCGCCCTCGGGCGAATCGGCGGCGACCACGAACCACATGTTCAGGGCGTGCTCGCGGGCGTAGTTGTGGGCGACCTCGGGGAAGGCGTTGACCGTGGCGGCCACCGCGTCGAATCGCAGGGCGGGCACCGCCATGGCGGCCAGCACGGCGATGCCGCCCAGCGCCTCGGGCTTGAACAGCGGGCCGAAGCGGGTCAACACGCCATCGGCGCGCAGGCGGGCCAAGCGTCCGATCAGTTCGTCCTCGTCGAGATCCAGGCGGGCGGCGGCCGCGGCGAAGGGCCGCTCGCAGATCGGGAAGCCCCCTTGCAGGCCATTGATGATGGCGCGGTCGACGTCATCGATCATGGCGCGCGCTCCCGCCCATAGCAGCCGGCCGTCTGCTTGAAGCGGCGGCGGCTGAACAGCACGGCGTGCGGATGAACATCGAGCCCGGTGCGGCGCAGCATCTCGGCCACCTGCCCCTCGACCTCGCGACGGTCGCGGCCATGCACCATGGCGTAAAGGCCGTAGGGCCAGTCGGGCAGGGCGCGGGCGCGGCGATAGCACAGCGTGACGATCGGCTCGGCGGCCAATCGCTTTCCCGCCTCGGCCACGCCCTCGTCGGGGATGTCCAGCACCACCATGGCGTTGGCGGCATAGCCGGCCTCGTGATGGCGCACGATGGCTCCGAAACGGCGGATCACGCCCGAGTCCTGCAAGTCGCGCAGCCGGCGCAGCACGTCGGCCTCGGTGATGCCGACCACGCGGCCCAGATCGGCGTAGGGCCGGGGCGCCACGGGAAGACCGCCGCGCAGGGCGGCGACCAGCGCCAGATCCTTGTCGTCCATCACGACCATGACAGCTTGAACCCCAGATCGAGGTGGAAATCCTCGAGCATCGGCAGGCGCAGCACGCGCAGGCCCGACTCCGTCTCGATGGCGTCCAGCACCGCGTCGCGCCGCGCCTGATCGGGCGCGGTGACCACGAACCACAGATTGAAGGCGTGCTCGCGCTCGTAGTTGTGATTGACCTCGGGGAACGAGCAGACCAGGGCGGCGACCTCGTCCAGCCGTTCCAGCGGCACGCCGATCGCCGCCAAGCAGCTCGATCCCACCGTGTTGGTGCGGTAGACGGCGCCGATGCGGCCGACCAGCCCCTCCTTGCGCATGTCGCGGAAGGCGTCGAGCACCCGCGCCTCGGTGGTGCCCAGGCGGGCGGCCAGGGCGCCGAACGGCCTGGGGGTCAGCGGGAAATCCCGCTGGCAGCCATCCAGCAGCCGGTGCGGCAGGTTGTCGTCCTCTTCGGTGCGGTCCATGGCCATGTCAGAGTCCGATCCGGTGGGCGCGGCTGGTGAAGAAGATCCCCGACGGCTTGTCGGCCGGCAGGGCGCCAAGGACGCGGCGCGTGGCGGTGTCCCACACCTGCACCTCGTCCTTGTCGCGCACCGACAGCCACACCCGGTCGCCGCGCGGCGAGAATTCCATGTGCAGCACGCCCGGACCGGGGGTCAGGGTATCGGCGACGGTCAGGGTCTCGGTATCGATCACCTGGACGGTGGCGTTGTCGGGCAGCGCGAAATTGACCCACACATGGCGCCCGCCCGGCCGCGCCATGGCGAACACCGGCTGGCCCTTCACGGGGATGGCGGCCACTTGCTTCCACGAGGGCAGTTCGACGACCAGCACCTCGTGGCGGCCGATGGCCGGCAGGAAGGCCAGATTGCCGGCCACCGCCCAGCCTTCGAGATGCGGCATCTTGTAGACCGGCAGCGGCTGCTCGCCACGGCCATAGCCATCCAGGATGCGACGGGTGCCGCGCTCGGGATGCCACAGGTCGAGCAGGACCAGCCCGTCCTCGCCGAACAGCCCGGCGACATAGAAGCGCCCGTCCTCGGTGACCAGCGCGTCATAGGGCTGGCGGCCGATGCCGGTGAAGCGGGTCACCGCCGGGGTGGCGCCGGCCGAGAAGTCGGCGATCCAGATCTCGTCGGTGTCGTACAGGCTGAACACGAAGCGGTTGCCCGGCGCGTCCTCGAGCCCGACCACCTTCGACCGCTTGCCGTCGCCGCGCTCGGTGGCGGGGATGTCGGCGACCAGCTCCAGCGAGTCGGCGTCGAACACCCGCACGCCGCCCGGCTCGTAATTGGCCACCGCGATCAGGCGGCCGTCCTCGGAGATGGCGCCGCCGATGCTGTTGCCCGATTGGACGACGCGCCGCGCCACGGTGGCGGTCAGCAGGTCGATCTTGGTCAGCCCGCCGTCGCGGCCGAACACATAGGCGAAGCGCTCGTCGGGCGAGAACACGGCGGCCGCGTGGCTTAGATCGCCCAGTCCCTCGACGGTGGCCAGGCGGGCGGCCTTGGTGCGATCGACCACCGCGACCCGCCCGGCGGCGCGCTCGATGACGATGCCCAGATCGCCGGTGCCGCGCGGCTCGGCGGCGGCCGGCCAAGCGAGGGCCACGAGAAACAACGAGGCGATAAGTCTGTTCACGGCCGACCCCGCAATTCACGGATGATCCAATCGACCTCGCCCGCCGTCAGCAGCGGCGCCCAGGGCGGCATCGGGGTGCCCGGAACACCGTTCAGGATGAGATAGGCGAGATCGTCGTCGCTGCGCCCGACCAGGGCCTCGGCGGTCAGCGGCAGGCCCAGCCCGCCCTTGCGCGTCATCCCGTGGCACGAGCCGCAATCATGGTCGAGCAGGTGGCGCAGCCGCTGTTCGGCGGCCGGCTCGGCGGCCAGCGCCGGCAGGGCGATCAGCGCCATCGTCATTCCCGCGAAAGCGGGAATCCAGCGTCGCCACACCCGACATGGACCCCCGCTTTCGCGGGGGTGACGAGCCAAGGAAAGGGGGGCCGACCCCCGGATCATCGTAGGCGGCCGGCTAAGCATAGGCCGCCTCTTCCAGGGCCTGCGGCGCGTTGGCCAGCGCCGCGACGCGGCCGATGATCAGCAGGGTGGGGGCTTGGAAATCGGCCCGCGTCAGATCGGCGTGGACCCGGCCCAGGCTGGACAGCAGGCGCCGTTCGACCGGCGTGGTGCCGTTCTCGACGGCCAGCACCGGCAAGGCCGGCGGCAGGCCGTGGGCGATCAGCTTCGAGGCGATGCGCGGCAGGCTCGACAGGCCCATATAGACCACCAGCGTGGTGTCGGGATCGGCCAGCCCGGCCCACTCCAGCTCCAGCGGTTCGTCGTTGCGCACATGCCCGGTGACGAAGCGCACCCCGGTGGCGAGGCCCCTCAGGGTCAGCGGCACCCCGGCGGCGGCGGCGCAGGCGGCGGCCGAGGTCACCCCCGGCACGACCGACACGGCGACGCCATGACGCTCCAGGAAGGCCGCCTCCTCGCCGCCACGCCCGAACACGAAGGGATCGCCGCCCTTCAGGCGGACCACCATGCGATGTCGGCTGGACAGTTCGAGCAGGATCGCGTTGATCTGGTCCTGCGAACAGTGGTGCCGTCCGCTCTCCTTGCCGACGAACACCCGTCCGGTGCCCGCCGGGATGAGGTCCAGCACCGCGTCCGAGACCAGCCGGTCATAGACGACCACCTCGGCCTGGGTGAGCAGCCGCATCGCCTTGACGGTCAGGAGTTCGGGATCGCCGGGGCCCGCTCCGACCAGATGGACGCAGCCTTGGCTGCTCATGACGGTTCTCCCCCAAAGGTTCCGGGATCGAGGATGCGCCGTCGGGCGGGCCGCGACATTGACCTTGGTTAAACGCCGCTGGGCCGAGTCCCCAGGCCGCGGCCGATGCCATGGATGGCGGTGGGGCCGTCCATCGGCAGGCGCCGCAGCTCGGCGAGGGTCGCGGAATCGAGCACGATCACCGCGTCTAGGGTGGGGATCAGGACGTGGCGGCCATCGCGCGTGAAGGCCACCGGGCCGGTGGCGCGGACCACGATCGGCGGGCGCGCCGCCTCCAGGCTGGTCGGGTCGATCACCAGGACCGACTCGCCGCCGGCCACCCACAGCCGCGCCCCGTCATCGCCT
>JADFZP010000075.1 GCA_015232485.1 Alphaproteobacteria bacterium | reverse complement strand
CAAGGGATGGCTGGTGGCGGGCGGCGCCGGCAGGGTGCCGGCCGTCACAGTGCGGCCTTCCTCGTCGGTCTCGTCGATCTCCAAGGTGGCGGTCTGGGTCTCGAAGCGTTCGTCCTCGACCCCGAAGCGGAAGCCGGCCAGGGCGGGGAAGGGGTTGGGATCGCGCTCGACATCGACTTCGGCCTCGGCCGAAAGGCCGGCGGCCGGGGCGCCGTACAGGAAGCGCGCCTCGACGCCGATCGCCAGCGGCTGCGCGGGATCGAGCGGGCCTTCGGGCGCGGTGAGGACGACCTTGAGCTTCTGCGGCACGAAGTCCTGCACCAGGAACGAGGCGCGGCCGACCGGCTTGCCGGCGCCGATGCTGGCCACCGCCTCCCAGCGGCCATGCGGGGCGGTTTCGCTCAACGCGAACTGGCCGGCGGCGCCGCCATCCTGACGGGGATCGAGCACCAGACGTTGGAATTCGCGGCCGTTGGGCTTGTTCAGCACCACGGTGATGGGGAGATCGCGCAACGCGTCGGACTTGGCGTCGCGCAGCAGCAGGCCAAGATGGACCGTCTCGCCGGGGCGGTAGATGCCGCGCTCGCTGTACAGGAAGGCGTCGACCGGGCCGGGGCTCGGACGCCCTTCGACGCCGCGATCGGTCAGGTCGAAGGCCGGCCGGCGCAGGTCGAGGAAGGTGAAATCGCCGTCCGGCCCGTGGGCCATCACCGCCACCGGCACCATGCCGCCGGCGCCGCGCAGCAGGCCGGGCGCGAAGCGGGCGCCGCCATCGGCCTCGGTGACAGCCTTGCCCAGTTCCTCGTTGTTGCGGGCGATCAGGCTCAAGCGCACCCCGGCCAGGGGGCGCCCGGCGTCGAGCGAGCGGGCGAAGACGCGCAGACCGTCCTCGCCTTGAAAGGTGGTCAGGCCCATGTCGGTGTCGAGCAGCCATTGGACGGCGTGGTCGGCCCAGGACCGGCGCACTTCGTCGGCGGCGTCGCGGGCCATCACGACATAGGCGCCGGGCTTCCGTTCGCCGATCGCCTCGCGCACCGGGATCACGGTGGTGACCGCCTGATTGGGTTGCGGCCGGACGTCCATCGTGCCGTGCCACAGAAGTTGGCCATCCTCATCGGCCCATTCGTCGGCCTGATAGCCGCCGACCTGCCGCTCGTCGAGCAGGGTCTCGGCCAGCCGCGCCAGCATGCGTTCGCCGACCCGGATGACGCGCACGTTCAGGCGATCGACATTGACCGGGGTGACCGGCACGCCCGAGGTGCCATGGCGCGGCAGGATCACGCCGGGGCCGAAGCCGACCATCGGCGGCCGATTGCGCAAGCTGGCGTCCAGCCGTTGGCCCGTCTCGATGCGGCTGCCGTCGGCGGCGGGCAGGCCGGGTTTCAACTGGGCCGAATACTCGCGGGCGAAGTCGAGTCCGGTGGCGCACAGCCGACTTCCCTCGACCGACCAGGCCGTTTTGACGGTCGGTTCCAGGGTGACGTAATCCTCGTAGCGCACGAAGCCATCGGCGACCAGATCGCGGGTGAACGAGAAGCACAGGCGCGCCACCTCGCCGGCCGTGTCGATGTCCAGGCCGCGGAAACGGAAGGGTTGCGGCTTGGCCGGCTCGGCCGCGCCGACCAGTCGCGGCGCCCCCGACCCGCCCGCCGCCGGCTGGGCCGGTTGGGCTTGGACCTGTTCGGTGGGGGCCGGTGGCGGCGTAAGCGGCTCGATCGGGCGTTGCGTATAGCCGACCGCCAGCAAGGCGGCGCCAAGCAGGCCGCCCAAAACCAATGCGCCGCGCTTCATCTCAAATCCCCCCAAAGGCAGAGGCGGCGATTATGACATCAACGCCGCGCCGCCGCGAGGGGAGGGTGGTGACGGGACCGACGAGACCGTCAGGCCTCGCGCACGCCCGCGATGAACCGTTCGACTTCGCGCTCCAGCAATTCGGCGTTCCGCTGAAGCTCGTTGGCCGAGTCGTAAACCCGTTGCGCGTTGTGGCCGGTTTCGGCGGCGGCCGCGCTGACCGAGATGATATTCCGCGACACCTCGTCGGTGCCGGCGGCGGCCTGGGCGACGTTGCGGGCGATCTCCTGGGTGGCGGCGCCCTGCTCCTCGACCGCCGAGGCGATGCCCGAGGCGATCTCGTTGATGCGGCCGACCGTGCTCGAAATGTCGCGGATGGCGTGGACCGCCTTGCCGGTCTCGTCCTGGATCGACTGGATCTGCTGGCCGATCTCGTCGGTGGCGCGGGCGGTCTGGCTGGCCAGATGCTTGACCTCGTTGGCCACCACGGCGAAGCCCTTGCCGGCCTCGCCGGCGCGGGCCGCCTCGATGGTGGCGTTCAGGGCGAGGAGATTGGTCTGGCTTGCGATGTCGTTGATCAGGTGGACCACCTCGCCGATGCGCGACACGGCCGAGGCGAGTCCGGCCACCGTGGTGTCGGTATGCTCGGCCTGCCCGGCGGCTTCGCTGGCGATGGTCGACGATTCGGCTACTCGGCGGGCGATCTCGTGGACCGAGGACGACAGTTCCTCGGCGGCGGCGGCCACCGTCTGGACATTGGTCGAGGCCTCTTCCGAGGCGGCGGCCACGGCGGTGCTTTGGCCGCTGGTGGCGCGGGCGCCCTCGGTCATCGCCTCGGCCGCCTCGTGCAGATGGCCGACCGACGCGTTGACCGATCCGATCAGCGCCGTCACACCCTTGTCGAAGCCGGCGGTCAGGGCGTCGATGCGGCGCTGGCGGGCCAGCTTGCGCTCCTGCTCGGCGGCCTGCTCGCGGCCGATCCGCTCGCGCTCGATGGCGTTGTCGCGGAACACTTCAAGCGCCTTGGCCAGGGCGCCGATCTCGTCCTTGCGGCCGTGGCCCTCGACGGCGATCCCGGTGTCGCCCCCGGCCAGTCGCTTCATGGCGCCGGTGATGGCGGCCAATGGCCGCGCCACGTCGCGGCCGATGATCGTGGCGGACAGCACGACCAATCCGCTGGCCAGCAGGAACACCGCGCCGTACAGAGTGGCGCGGTTCCAGAAGATCGCGTCGACGTCGTCGAGATAGACGCCGGTCGAGACGCCCCAGCCCCACGGCGCGAACAGGCGGATGGTGCTGACCTTGCGCACCGGATCGTCGAAGCCGGGTTTCGGCCAGTAATAATAGACGGTGCCGCCGCCCTCGGGGGCGCGCAGACGCTCGACCATCTCCTGGAAGAACAGGGTGCCGCGCTGGTCCTTCAAGCCCGAAAGGTCCTTGCCCTCCAGTTCCGGCTTGATCGGGTGCATCAGCATGGTGGCCTTGCCGTCGATCACGAAGAAGTACTCGCCACCCTGGTAGCGCAGCGCGCGGACGGCTTCGAGCGCCGCCTTGCGCGCATCGTCGCGGGTCATGGCGCCCGCCGTCTCCTGGGCGTGGTAATGGGCGATCAGCGTATGGGCGGCGTCGACCAGATCCCTGGTCTTGGCCTGGCGATCCTCGAGCAACTGCCCGCGCAACTGGACCAGGTTGCCGCCCACCACGGCGGCGATGCCAAGCACCGCCACGATGACGATCAGACGAAGCTTCGTTCCGATGTTGATATCGCCGAGAGTCACGATCGTTCCCTTTGTGCCGCATTGCACAAAGGTCATACCACGTCCCGCCGATTTCGTAAATCAAGTCATCCCAAGCGTTTGTGAACGGATGGTAACTAATTGCAGAACTCACTCCGCCGCTTCGCAGCGAGCATCCGCGGGGTTGCGGAACCGGGCCATCAAATCGCGTTCCCGCGCCTTCGCCTTGGCGACATTGGCCGCCTTGACGTGGCCGAAGCCCCGCATCGTCGAGGGCAGCGCGGCGATCTCGACGGCCAAGGCGTGATTGGCGGCGGTCAGCCCGGCCAGCACTTCGTCGAGCGCCGCCCGGTACTCGTCGATCAGGCCCCGTTCCATGCGCCGCTCGTCCGTCCAGCCGAACGGGTCGAACGGGGTGCCGCGCAGACCCTTCAGCCGCGCCAGCAGGCGGAAGGCGCCCATCATCCATGGGCCGAAGCTGGATTTGAGCAAATGGCCGCTCGACGGGTCGCGGCGGGCGAGCAAGGGCGGGGCGAGGTGGAATTCCAGGCGGCCGCCATCCTCGAACCGCTCGGCCAGCGCCTTCTGGAAGCCGCCGTCGGTATAAAGGCGCGCCACCTCGTACTCGTCCTTGTAGCTCATCAGCTTGTGCAGCGCCAAGGCGGCCGCCTTGGTCAGATCCTCGCCGCCCAACCGCCGTTCGGCCTCGCGGACCCGGCCTATGTCGGCGCGGTAGCGTTCGGCCCAGGCCGCGTCTTGCCATCCCTCCAATTGAGCGGCGCGGCGTTCGATCAGTTCGTCGAGCGTTCGCGACAAGGCCGTCGGCGGGCGGGGCGTGGCGATCGCCTCGACGGCGGCCAAATCATGGGCGGCGCGGCGGCCCCACGCGAAGGCCTGGGCGTTGAAGGCGACGGCCGCGCCGTTCAACTCGATGGCCTTCAGGATGGCCTCCTCGGACAGCGGGATCAGGCCCTTTTGCCAAGCGAAGCCCACCATGAACATGTTGGTGGCGATCGAATCGCCCATCAACTCGGTGGCCAGCGCGGTGGCGTCGACGAAATGCGCTTGCGTGGTGGTGTCCTCGATCGCCTTGCGCATGTCCTGGACGGGGAAGGGCAGGTCGGGCTGGTGGGTGAAGGCGGCGGTCATCGATTCATGGGTGTTGACGACGGCCTGGGTGACCTCGCCGCGCGCCTTGGCCAGGGCGTCGCCGCTGGCCGCCACCACCATGTCGCAGCCCAGGATCAAATCGGCGCCGCCCGCCGCGATCCGCACCGCGTGGATTCGCGACGGATCGTGGGCGATCCGCAGATGGGTCAGCACGGCGCCGTTCTTCTGGGCCAGCCCGGTCATGTCGAGCACCGAACAACCCTTGCCCTCGAGATGGGCGGCCATGCCCAGCAAGGCGCCGATCGTCACCACCCCGGTGCCGCCGATGCCGGTCACCACGATGCTCCAGGGATGGTCGGCGGCGGGCAAGGTGGGGGTGGGAAGGGTCTCGGACCCGGCCTTGGCGCCCGACCGCTTGCGCGGCGCGGCGCCATGCACCGTGACGAAGCTGGGGCAGAAGCCCTTCAGGCACGAGAAGTCCTTGTTGCAGGCCGATTGGTCGATCATCCGCTTGCGGCCGAACTCGGTCTCGACCGGGGCGATGGCGACGCAATTCGAGACTTCGCCGCAATCGCCGCAGCCTTCGCACACCGCCTCGTTGATGAAGACGCGCTTCGGCGGGTCGGGCATCTTGCCGCGCTTGCGACGACGGCGCTTCTCGGCGGCGCAGGTCTGGTCATAGATCAGCACCGAGACGCCCGGCCACTCGCGCAGATCCCGCTGCACGGCGTCCAGGTCGTCGCGGTGATGGAAGGTGACGCCCGCGACGAAGCCGGCGCCCAGCGGGTATTTGTCGGGCTCGTCCGAGACAACCGCGATGCGCTCGATGCCCTCGCCGCGCAGTTGCTGGGTGATCAGCGGCACGCTCAACGGCCCGTCGACCGGCTGGCCGCCGGTCATCGCCACGGCGTCGTTGAACAGGATCTTGTAGGTGATGTTGACGCGGGCGGCCACCGCGGCGCGGATCGCCAGCAGGCCCGAGTGGTAATAGGTGCCGTCGCCCAGGTTCTGGAAGACGTGCGGCGTTTCGGTGAACGGCGCCTGTCCGATCCACGAGGCGCCCTCGCCACCCATGTGGGTGAAGGTCTGGGTGTCGCGGTCCATCCAGGTGACCATGTAATGGCAGCCGATGCCGGCCAGCCCGCGGCTGCCCTCGGGCACCACCGTCGAGGTGTTGTGAGGGCAACCGGCGCAGTAGAAGGGGATGCGGGTCAGCGCGGCGGTCGCCTTGGACAGGGCGCGCTCCTTGGCCTCCAGGAAGGCCAGGCGCTCCTTGATGCGCGGGCTGGTGTAGAAGCGGTCGATGCGCGCGGCGATCACGCGGGCGATGCCGGCCGGGGTCAACTCGCCGGCCGAGGGCAGCACCCAGTTGCGCTCCTCGTCGAACTTGCCCACGACGCGCGGCCGGACGTCCTCGCGCCAGTTGTAAAGCTGCTCCTTGAGCTGGTTTTCGATGACCGCGCGCTTTTCCTCGACCACCAGGATCTCGTCCAGGCCCTCGGCGAAATGGCGCACGCCCTCGCGCTCCAGCGGCCAGCTCATGCCGACCTTGTAGAGCCTAAGGCCGATCTCGGCGGCGTGGGCCTCGTCGATGCCCAGATCGTCGAGCGCCTGGCGCACGTCGAGATAGGACTTGCCGGTGGTGACGATGCCGAAGCGCGGCTCGGGGCTGTCGATGATGGTGCGGTCCAGCCGGTTGGCCCGCGCGAAGGCCAGCGCCGCGTAGATCTTGTGGCGCATCAGCCGCAATTCCTGCTCGCGCGGCGAGTCGGGCCAGCGGATGTGCGGCCCGCCCGGCGGCAGGTCGAAGTCGGTGGGCGCCACCAGAGTCAGCCGGAACGGATCGGCGTCGACCGTGCCTGAGCTTTCCACCGTCTCGGATATGGCCTTCATCGCCACCCAGCAGCCCGAATAGCGCGACATCGCCCAGCCGATCAGGCCGTAATCGATAAGCTCCTGCAATCCGGCCGGGTTGAGCACCGGAATTTGGGCATCCATGAAGGCGTATTCGCTTTGATGCGCCACGGTCGACGACTTGGCGCCGTGATCGTCGCCGGCCAGCAGCAGCACGCCGCCATGCCGGGACGTGCCGGCCATGTTGGCGTGCTTGAACACGTCGCCCGAGCGATCGACGCCCGGCCCTTTGCCGTACCACAAGGCGAACACGCCGTCGTGGCGCGCCCCCGGAAACAGCCCGACCTGCTGGGTGCCCCACACGGCGGTGGCGGCCAGATCCTCGTTGACGCCGGGCTGGAAGCGGATGTCGCGCGACTCCAGGAAGCGCTTGGCGTGCCACAACTCCTTGTCGAGCCCGCCCAGCGGCGAGCCGCGATAGCCCGACACGAAGCCGGCCGTGTTCAGGCCGATGGCGGCGTCGCGGGCCCATTGCAGCAGCGGCAGGCGGACCAGCGCCTGGGTGCCGTTCAGGAAAACATGGCCGGATTCGACGACGTATTTGTCATCCAGGGTGACGGCGGCGACGCTCATCCGTTTTCCTCCCCGCCCCTCCGAGGGGGCGCTTCGAGGGAAAAGGTAGTCCCGCCACCTCCATCCGGCAACGTGGGCGCGCCAAAAAGAAAGCTTCGTGCCGTGTGGGGCGCGTTGGCGCAACGCTCTTGCCCAACCGTCAGGGTCGCAATCATCGTCGTGTCGCGCTATACCCGAGGGTATCAGCCAGGGAGCGGATTCATGAAGGTCTTGGTCACCGGCGCCGCCGGCTTCATCGGGTTCCACACGGCGCGGCGCCTGCTCGAGCGCGGCGACGAGGTGGTCGGCATCGACGTCCTCGACGACTATTACGACCCGGCCTTGAAGCGGGCCCGCCTGGACATTTTGCGGCCCCATTCCGGCTTCACCTTCGTCGAGGGCGACATCGCCGACCGCGAGGCCGTCGCGGCTTTGGTCGAGGCGCATCCGGGCATCCGTCGGATCGTCAATCTGGCGGCCCAGGCTGGAGTCCGCTATTCGCTGATCAACCCCCACGCCTATGTCCATTCGAATGTCGAGGGGCTGTTGGTGCTGCTGGAGGCCGCGCGCCGGCTGCCCGGCTTCGAGCACTTCGTCCACGCCTCGTCGTCGTCGGTCTATGGCGCCAACACCAAGCTGCCGTTCTCGGTCGATGACCGCGTCGACCATCCGGTGTCGATCTACGCCGCCACCAAGAAGGCCGGCGAGTTGATGTGCCACACCTACAGCCACCTGTGGCGCATCCCCACCACGGCCTTGCGCTTCTTCACCGTCTACGGGCCGTGGGGCAGGCCGGACATGGCCTATTTCATGTTCGTCAAGGCGATCCTGGAGAACCAGCCGATCCGCGTCTTCAACGACGGCGACATGCGGCGCGACTTCACCTATATCGACGACATCGTCGACGGGGTGGTCGCCGTGCTCGACCGCGCGCCCGCCGACCAGGGCAAGGCGCCGCCGGCTCGAATCTACAACATCGGCAACCACCGCGCCGAGCCGCTGATGCGCTTCATCGCCCTGATCGAGTCGACCCTGGGCCGCAAGGCCAACATCCGCTTCGAGCCGATGCAGCCCGGCGACGTCAAGGAAACCTACGCCGACATCGCCGACATCCAGCGCGACATGGGCTTTTCACCCCGCACCGGCATCGACGAGGGCATTCCGAAGTTCGTGGAATGGTATCGGGGGTTCTACGGGGTCTGAATGGGTGGGGCGTGGTCGCCTCGACTCAACGGGCGCCCCTTACCTCGACATCGCCGTTCTTGTTGATCAGCAGGACCAGAGTGATTGCCGGAGCGGACCCCGTCGCGGCTTGTTTGTAGACCCGCATGGCGGTCGTTCCGACTCGGACGGTTACCGCATTCAGGTCTTCCACGCGCTCAATGTACCATAGGGCGGCATCATAGGCCTTCCGGAAGCGTGGATGAGCTTGGCACGCTTTTGTGATCTCTTGCTGGAGGTTGGGTGCGTTGTCCGTGACGGCGCGCCTCGCCATCAATTCGCCCCCCCGAGCCCTTCCCGCTCGGCGAGATCGGTGGCCCAAGCCATGTCGTCTTCGGTCACCTCGCCGGCCTGCGAGGCGAATATGGTGAACAGGGGGAGTTCCTCGCCGATCTCGGCGGCATCCCAGATGCGGTCATGGCTGGTGGCGCTGATCGAGGCGGCCGAGTGCTCGTCGCACACCCATTCGATGATGCTGTCGATCAGGCTGATTTCGTCGGCCGTGAACCGAACCAATTTTGGTTTGCGCAAAGCGAAGAACTGGGTCTGCTGCTTGCCGAAGAAGTCCTCCTGCCTGGAGACCAAGGCGCCTTCGGCTTCGAGTTCCTTGCGGATCGGCATGATTTCCTTCGGCACGGGACCGAATTGCCTTTTGACGTAGACGGCGTCCGTGACCGGCTTGCCCAGTTCAGAATAGCTCAGGACATCAGAATACCACAAAATCTTATTGAGTTTGGTGGCGCCCAGCCGTTGCGCGCCAAGTTTCGGAAAGCTGCCGCCCGCGCGCCAACAGATATATAGCGTCAGTTCCTTGAATTTTTCGCGATCGAACATCGGCCAAACTCCACCTTACTATTCGATCGTAGCACGTTCACTCCGCCGCCACCATCATCGGCGCGTCGTCCAGATCGCACTCGGCCGCGACCATGTCGCACATGGTCCCGACGCAGCGGCCGCAGCGCGGCTTGACCAGGAAATGGCCGAACACCTCGCCCACATCGCGGGCGCCTTGGGCGACGGCGTCCTTCACGTCGCGGGAGTTGAGGCCATGGCAGAGGCATACATCCATGATGCGCGGTTCCCTTCCGAACTCTCGGTGATGATAGCCTGAAATGCGTTTGTGTGTCAGTCGCATTTCGGTGACAAGAGCGCGCCGCTGGCTGACCATCGCCCGCCCGCGGCGATCGTCAGGGCGGGCGACCGCGATCGAGATGTCGCGCCATAGCCACGCGGTCGGCAGGGCCAGCAGCCCGAGGAAACCTACGCCGACATCGCCGACATCCAGCGCGACATGGGATTCGCGCCGCGCACCGGCATCGACGAGGGCATTCCGAAGTTCGTGGAGTGGTATCGGGGACGGGGTGTGACAAGGCGTTGTTGCGTCGCCGATTCGAGCGGAGCAAGATCGAGGATTGGTGTCCTCTTCCGCTTTGGAGTCGGTTATCGATGTCCTCTTTCCCCATCCGTCGCTCGATCGCATGCTGTCTGCTCGGTTTCGCCTGTGTGGCCGCCCGTCCGGCCTCGGCCGAGGTGGGCGCCGCGCCCATGACGGTCGAGGAGCGGCAAAGCGCCGCCTGTCTCGCGGTGGGCGGCTCGGGAACCTTGGCTTCCCTTTATTTCGGCAATGTCGAAATCGTCAATCTGATCGCGGGCGGAAGCCTGATTCCGGCCAGCACCGGCGTCATCGCGGTCACTTTGGTCGGCGTGGTCTTCCTGTCCTATTGCGAGATCGGCATGGCCTTGAACCCGCTGATGGAACGTTGGTCCGACGACGTCAAGGTGGCCTGGGACAAATCCGGGGCGGGCGCGCTGTTGGCGGCCCAGTTGGCGCCCAAGCCGAGCGGCGAGGTCCGCTTTCCCTGGGAAAGGCGCCACGTTCATCCGGCCTACACGCCCGCGTCCCTCGGCCTGCGCGGCGAGGGGGCCAACGGGCGCTGAGCCGATCAGATCGAGGACCGACCCCGCCGCCACACCCTCCACAGCATCCAGGCGAGCCCCAGGGGCGCGATCTGGACGTGGAAGGCGTTGGCGATGGCCGGCGTGGCGAAGGGCAGCAGCACGCCTGCGGCGATCGCCAGGGCGTCGCCCGGCCGGCGGCCGCGGTCGAGGATGTCGCGCCACAGCCACGCGGTCGGCAGGGCCAGCAGCACGAGGTCGTAGGCGTAGGCGAAGGGGGTGATCAGCAGGGTGCCCAGGCACAGCGCGGCGGCCTTCATCTCGAAGCGGGCCGCGCCGCGCCACAGGCGCAGCACCACGCTGGCCGCCGCCAGGGCGACGGCG
>JADFZP010000074.1 GCA_015232485.1 Alphaproteobacteria bacterium | reverse complement strand
CCTCCTCCTCGCTCGGCGCCAAGGCGACGATCACCGCGAACATCGAGCCTCGGCCGGGGCGCGAGCGGACGTCGATGCCGTGGTCGAGCAAGAGGGCCATGCGTCGCACGATCGACAGTCCGAGGCCCAGGCCCTTGTTGCGGTCCCGCTCGGCGTTTTCGATCTGGTAGAAGTCTTCGAAGATCCGCTCCATCTCGGCGGGGGGAATGCCGGGGCCGGTGTCCCACACCTCGATGCGCAAGCCGCCGGCCCGGTGGCGGCAGCCCAGCAGGATTCGGCCGCGCGCGGTGTGGCGGATGGCGTTGGTCATCAGGTTGCGCAGGATGCGCAGCAGCAGCACCGGGTCGGTGGTGATCTCGGCGCCGCAGGGCACCACCGACAGGGCCAGGCCCTTCTGCGCCGCTTGCGGCTCGCACTCCTGGGCGAGGCGGATCAGCAGCGGCAGCACCGGCACGGCGCGGATTTCGGTGCGCACCGTGCCCGCCTCAAGGACCGAGACGTCGAGCAGGGCGCTGAGCAGGCTTTCGCCACCTTCCAGCGCCTGACCCGCCTTTTCCGCGACTTCGCGGTCCTTGGGGTCTTTGAGGCGCAGCAGCAGCACGTCGAGGAACAGGCGCAGCGCCTGCCAGGGCTGGCGCAAATCGTGGCTGGCGGCCGCCAGGAAACGCGACTTGGCCAGATTGGCGCGCACCGCTTCGCGGCGCGCGTCCAAGGCTTCCGACAGGGCGTCGGCCAGGGCGTGGGTACGCTCGGCGACCCGCTCCTCCAGCTCCTCCTTGGCCGCGATCAGGGCGGCGCGGGCGCGCGCCTCGCGCTCCAGACCGCGCAAGGCCAGCCAGGTCAGGCCGATCAGGCCCAGCAGCGAGGCGGACAGGATGGCCAGGCTTTCGATGGCGCGCAGCCGGAACGGCGCCAGCGCGGCGTCGCGCGAGATCGCCGCCACCGCGATGATCGGCTGATCCCGCACGCGGCGCAGACTCATGATGCTGGTGATGTCGTCGAT
Organism: Alphaproteobacteria bacterium; assembly: GCA_015232485.1. Classification (GTDB taxonomy): domain Bacteria; phylum Pseudomonadota; class Alphaproteobacteria; order Rhodospirillales; family Magnetospirillaceae; genus JADFZP01. Next base: position 9,644 of record JADFZP010000074.1, on the reverse strand, counting down.
CGGCGCCGAGGCGACCAGATTCACACCCGACCGGCCGGTGGTCGCCAAGCGCCGCAATTCCTCGGGCAGGATGGCCGGCGCCATGTTCTCGTCATAGGGCTGGCGCAGCAGCAGCGGCCCGTCGGTGCGGAACAGGGCGATCGACGATCCGGGCCCCAGGCCAAGCGAGTCATGCAGATGGGCGAAGAAATCCGGCACGATGCCCGCCGACACCACGCCGGCGAACCGGCCCTCGCCGTCATCGAGCCGCCGGCTGATCGTAAAGACGTGACGACTCGTCACCCCGCCGCGGATGATCTTGCCCAGGAACTGCTCGGCGCCTTCGGAATGCGCGCGGAAGAACATGCGCTCGGAGAAATCACCCTCCGGCGCCTCGGGGTGAAGCGAGGTCATGTCGACCCGGCCCCTCGCATCGAGAATCCACAAGGTGCCGCTTTCGGGCAGGGTCGCCGCGAGGCTGCGCAGCCTTTCCCACTCATGGCCCGAGTCCCGCATGACCGGCAGGGTTTTTTCTTCGATGCGGGCGATGACGCGCTGGATGATCAGGTCCGTGCCGGTCATCAACCGGCGCGCATGTTCTTCAAGCAGGCGCGCCGCGTCGGCCGAGCGGGCATGCGCGTCCTCCAGCGTGCGACGGTAGTCCGTCCAGGCCATGGCGGTCCAACTGGCCAGCGCCAGCGCGCTGGCGAAGCCGGCGATGGCCATGACCATCGGTCGGGTTCCCAGGGCGCGCGACCAGCCGCTTCGTTCCTCGACCACGCCGAAGGGCATCCGTGCCGTTCCCGTTCTGCCGTAAGCGGGTACCTTACGCCCAAACGACCTGGGACGGTACCCCTTGGGGTGGGATCAGCCGCGCCCGGCTTGCGCCTCGGCCGCTTCCAGCGCCTCGTGTTCGGCCAGCCAGGCGCTTTCCGCCTCGTCGATGGCGCGCACCGCGTCGGCCAGATCCTTGCGCAGCGCGGTGACCTGGGCGGGCGGCCCGTCGTAGAGGGCGGGCTCGGCCAGGCGGACCTCCAGCGCGGCCTTGCGCTTGACGGCCTCGGCGATGCGTTTTTCGGCGGCCTGGACCCGCTTGCGCAGGGGCGCCAACTGGGCGCGCATCTCGGCGGCGGCGCGGCGCTCGTCCTTGCGGCTGGGGCCGCGCTCGGTGTCGCCGCGGCCTTCGCGGCGGGCCTCGCGGCCGCGTTCGAGCAGCAGGCGGCGATAATCGGCCAGATCGCCCTCGAACGGGCGGCAGCCGCCGTCCTCGACCAGCCACAGCCGGTCGGCGGCCAGTTCGATCAGATGCGGGTCGTGGCTGATCAGCACCACGGCGCCGCCAAAGGCGTTCAGGGCGGCGACCAACGCCTCGCGGCTGTCGATGTCCAGGTGGTTGGTCGGCTCGTCGAGGATCATCAGATGCGGCGCCTCGCGGCTCATCAGGGCGAGCAGCAGGCGCGCCTTCTCGCCGCCCGACAGATCGGCCACCTTGACGTCGGCGCGCTCTTGCTCGAAACCGAATCGGCCGAGATGGGCGCGCACCCGCGACGGCGGGGCGTCGGGCATCTGGGCGGCCAGATGGGCGTAAGGCGTGGCGGTCAGGGTCAGCTCGTCGGTCTGATGCTGGGCGAAATAGCCCACCTTCAGGCGCGGCGCGCGGTGCGTCAGGCCGCCGGCCGGAGCCAGCCGGCCCGACAGCAGCTTGGCCATCGTCGACTTGCCGTTGCCGTTGGCGCCCAGCAGCGCGATGCGGTCGTCCATGTCGATGCGCAAGGACAGGTTGGACAGCACCGGGCGGCCGGGCTGGTAGCCGACCGACACGCCGTCCAGCGCGATCACCGGCGGCGGCAGGCCCTCGGGATCGGGGAAGTCGAAGACCATCGCCCGGTCGTCGACCACCGCCACCACCGGCTCCATGCGCTCGAGCATCTTCAGGCGGCTTTGCGCCTGCGCCGCCTTGCTGGCCTTGGCGCGGAAGCGGTCGACGAAGGCCTGGATCTTCTTGCGCTGCTCGATCTGCTTGACGGCGGCCTTGGCCTGCAACTCCATGCGCTCGCGCCGGGTGCGCTCGAATCGGTCGTAATTGCCGGCATAGGCGACCAGCTTGCCGTTGTCGATGTGGATGACGCGCTCGACCACCGTGTTCAGGATGTCGCGGTCGTGGCTGATGACGATCAGCGTGCCGGGATAATTGGCGAGATAGCCTTCCAGCCACATCGTCGCTTCGAGATCGAGATGGTTGGTGGGCTCGTCGAGCAGCAGCAGGTCGGGCCGCGCGAACAGCGCCGAGGCCAGCGCCACGCGCATCCGCCAACCGCCCGAGAACGACCCCACCGGCCGCGCCTGGGCCGCCGCGTCGAAGCCTAAGCCCGACAGGATGGCGGCGGCGCGGGACGGCGCCGTATGGGCCTCGATCGAGGCCAGGCGTTCGTGGACCTCGCCCAGGCGGTGGCCGCAATCGGTGTTGTCGGCCTCGTGCAGCAGCGCCGTGCGCTCGGGATCGGCGGCCAGCACGCAGTCGGTCAGACTGATGTCGCCGGACGGGGCCTCCTGCGAGACGTGACCGACGCGGGCGCGGGCGCGCACCGTGATGTCGCCGCCATCCGCGCCGATCTCGCCCATGATCAGGCGCAGCAGCGTGGTCTTGCCGGTGCCGTTGCGGCCGATCAGGCCGACCCGCTGACCGGCGGCGACGTGGACGGTGGCGCCATCGAACAGGACGCGGCCGCCGTGGCGGAAGGTGAGGTCTTTGATATGCAGCATCGGCCGGATGTAGCACGCGCGACGGCGCGGCGGAACCCGCTCGCTGGGGTTTATCGCCGTTCGGTGGCCATGGACCCACCCATCCCACCCGTTCAGTTGGTTGCCAGCAACAGCCGATCGGGATATAAGGCGGCCCCATCCGGACCGCTGACGGCGGGCAAAGACGGGAACGAGCCAAAAAAAGGACTCTGGACATGGCCATCGAACGTACCTTGTCGATCATCAAGCCCGACGCGACGCGGCGCAACCTGACGGGCAAGATCAACGCCCGATTCGAAGACGCCGGCCTGCGCATCGTGGCGCAGAAGCGCATGCGCCTGACCCGCGAACAAGCCGAGCAATTCTATTCCGTGCATGCCGAGCGCTCGTTCTTCGGCGATCTCGTCTCCTTCATGATGTCCGGCCCCGTCGTGGTGCAGGCCCTCGAAGGCGACAACGCGGTGGCCCGCAACCGCGAGATCATGGGCGCCACCAATCCCGCCAACGCGGCTCCCGGCACCATTCGCGCCGACTTCGCCGAATCGGTCGAGGCCAATTCCGTGCACGGCTCGGACTCGGCCGAGAACGCCGCCATCGAGATCGCCTTCTTCTTCTCGAAGATCGAGATCGTCGGCTAACCACGACCGCCGACATGCCGGCCCTGGCGTAAGCGGGGCTGGATCGCCGCCCCCGAGCGATGCACCATCAGGTGATCGGCTCGGGGAGTGGCGATGACGGAATTCCCGCAAGGATCTTGGCACGCGCTGAGCGTGGACGACGCGCTGGTCGCGGCGGAATCGGGCCGCGATGGCCTTGAACAGGCCGAGGCCCTGCGCCGTTTGCGCGCCGACGGCCCCAACCGGCTGCCCGAGCCCCGGCGGCGCGGCCCGATCACGCTGCTGCTGGCCCAATTCCACGACGTGTTGATCTATGTGCTGCTGGCCTCGGGGCTGGGAACGGCCCTGCTTGGGCATCACGTCGACGCGGCGGTGATTCTCGGCGTGGTGGCGATCAACGCGCTGATCGGCTTCGTGCAGGAGGGCAAGGCCGAGCGGGCGCTCGACGCCATCCGCCACATGCTGGCGCCCTCGGCCCTGGTGATTCGCGACGGGCGCAAGAGCACCGTTGCCGCCGAGGATCTGGTGGTCGGCGACATCGTGCTGTTGCAGTCGGGCGACAAGGTCTCGGCGGATTTGCGCCTCGTCCACGCGCGGGGCCTGCGCGTCCAGGAGGCCGCCTTGACCGGCGAGTCGATGGCGGTCGACAAATCCAGCCAACCGGCTCCGCCCGACGCGCCGCTGGCCGAACGCTCGTCGATGGCGTGGTCGGGCACCCTGGTGGCCAGCGGCCAAGCCGCCGGGGTGGTGGTGGCGACGGGCGGCGCCACCGAACTCGGCCGCATCAGCCGGATGCTGGCCGACGTTCCCCGTCTGACCACGCCGCTTCTGCGCAAGATGGCGAAATTCGGCCGCCAGTTGACCGTGGCCATCCTGGTGCTGGCTTCGGCGACCTTCGCCTTCGGAATCCTGGCGCATGGCTTTTCGCCCGGCGAGATGTTTCTGGCCGCCGTCGGCTTGGCGGTGGCGGCGATCCCCGAGGGGCTGCCCGCCATCGTCACCATCACCCTGGCGATCGGGGTGCGGCGCATGGCGGCGCGCAACGCCATCATCCGCCGGCTGCCGGCCGTCGAAACCTTGGGCGCGGTGACGGTGATCTGCTCGGACAAGACGGGAACCCTGACCCGCAACGAGATGACCGTGCGCGGCGTCGCGACGGCGGCCGGCGTGTTCGAGGTCGAGGGCGAGGGCTATGCGCCGCTGGGGGTCGTCCGCCTGGATGGCGTCAAGACCGATCCCGCGTGCTCGCCGGATCTGGTCGCCTTGGCCCGCGCGGTCGCCCTGTGCAACGACGCCGATCTTGGCCTGACGGACGGGGAATGGCGCGTCGCCGGCGATCCGATGGAGGGCGCCTTGCTGGCGCTGGCAGGCAAGGCCGGGCTCGATCCGGGTCTCGAGCGGCGGCGTCTGCCCCGCCTCGACGCCATCCCCTTCGAGCCCGAGCACCGCTTCATGGCCTCGCTGCATCACGACCACGAGGGCCACGCCTTCGCGCTGGTCAAGGGCGCGCCCGAGGCGGTGCTGGCGATGTGCGCGAGCCAGCGCCGGGACGGGGCGGACGCGCCGCTCGATCCGCCCTTCTGGCACGACATGGCCGAACGGCGCGTGTCGAGGGGCGAGCGTCTGCTGGCCATCGCGTTCCGCGTGGTCGATCCGAACCAGCGCGAATTGACCTTCGCCGATGTGGCGGGTGGCTTCACCCTGCTCGGGCTGGTCGGCCTGATCGACCCGCCGCGCGACGAGGCGGTGGCGGCGGTGCGCCATTGCCACGCCGCCGGCATCGCCGTGAAGATGATCACCGGCGACCATCCGGGCACCGCCGCGGCGATCGGCCGACAGTTGGGGTTGGGCGCGGCGCGGGTGACGGTCGGCGCCGAACTCGACGGGCTCGACGAGGCGGACATGCGCAAGGCCGCCGCCGCGTCGGATGTCTTCGCCCGCGCCGCGCCCGAGCACAAGATGCGGCTGGTGGTGGCCTTGCAGGCGGCCGGCGAGGTGGTGGCGATGACCGGCGACGGCGTCAACGACGCCCCGGCGCTGAAACGGGCCGATGTCGGCGTGGCGATGGGCCGCAAGGGCACCGAGGTGGCCAAGGAGGCGGCCGAGATCGTGCTGGCCGACGACAACTTCGCCTCGATCGCCCGCGCCGTCGAGGAGGGGCGCACCGTCTACGACAACATCCGCAAGGCGATCGTCTTCATCCTGCCGACCAATGGCGGCGAGGCGCTGGTGATGATCGCCGCGATCCTGCTGGGGATCACCCTGCCGATCACCGCCAAGCAAATCCTGTGGGTCAACATGATCACCGCCGTCACCCTGGCGCTCGCCCTGGCCTTCGAGCCGCCCGAGCGCGACACCATGCGCAGGCCGCCCCGACCACCCGCCGAGGCTCTGCTGTCCGGATTTCTGCTATGGCGAATCGCGCTGGTCTCGGTGCTGCTGCTGGTCGCCGTGATGGGCATCCATGGCTGGGAACTGGCCCAAGGCGCCGATCTGGCGACCGCCCGCACCGCCGCCGTCAACGTGCTGGTGACGTGCGAGGCGCTTTACCTGCTCAACGTCCGCCGCCTGCGCGACTCGGCGATCGGTCCGGTCAGCCGACCGGTCGTCATCGCCCTCGCCGCGGTGTTCGGGTGGCAGATGCTGTTCACCTACGCCCCGCCGATGCAGGCGGTGTTCGAAACCGCCAACCTCGACTGGGCGGCCTGGGCGCGCATCGCGGCGGCCGCCGTCGTGGTGTTCGCGTTGGTCGAGCTTGAGAAGCTGTCGCTGTCGAACCGCAAGGCGGGGTGAGGCGGGCCGAGACCCGCCCCACGGCGATCACGCCAGCGACGCCGACGCCTCGCGCACCTTCTGGGTCGCGTCGTCCACCACCCGCGTGCCCTGCGCGATTTCGTTCAGACTGCGGCTGATGCTGTTCACGCCGTCGGCGGCGATTTGCATGTTGCTCGACATCTCCTTGGTCACGGCGGTCTGCTCCTCGACCGCCGAGGCGATGGTCGCCGAGATTTCGTTGACCTTGCCGATCGTCGAGCCGATCGTCTGAATGGCCTTGACGGCCTCCTGCGTGGCGTTCTGCACGCCATTGATCTGGCTGCCGATCTCGTCGGTCGCCTTGGCGGTTTGATTGGCCAGTTGCTTGACCTCGTTGGCGACCACCGCGAAGCCCTTGCCGGCGTCGCCGGCCCGCGCCGCCTCGATGGTGGCGTTCAGGGCCAAAAGATTGGTCTGGCTGGCGATGTCGTTGATCAGGGCCACCACCTCGCCGATCTTCTGCGCCGCCGTGGCGAGGCCCGAAACGATGTCATTGGTGTGCTCGGCCTGCTCGACCGCCTGCCCGGCGATGTCCAGGGCATGGGTCACCTGACGGCTGATCTCGCCCACCGAAGCGGCCATCTCCTCGGCGCCCGAAGCCACCGCCTGGACGTTGGTCGACGTCTGGGTCGAGGCGCTGGCCGCGCTGGCGGCCTGCTCGCTGACATTGGCCACCGCCTGGGTGATTTCCCCCAGATCGTGGTCGATGCCTTTCTGCACCGTCTCGCGGCGCATCCGCTCGCGCACCTGGGCGGTGATATCGGTGGCGAACTTCACCACCTTGAACGGCTTGCCGTTCATGTCCAGGATCGGGTTGTAGCTGGCCTGGATCCAGACCTCCTTGCCGCCCTTGCCGATTCGCTTGTATTCGGCGGCCTGGAACTGGCCGGCGTTCAACGCCGCCCAGAAACGCCGATAGTCCTCGCCGCTCCGTTGCGCGGGCTCGACGAACAGGCTGTGATGTTTGCCTTTGATTTCGTCCAGCGTGTAACCCAGGGCGTTCAGAAAGTTCTGGTTGGCCATGATGATGGTGCCGTCCAGATTGAAATGGATCACCGCCTGGGCCTTGTTGATGGCGTCGAGTTGGCCCTGGACGTCGGCCGCCTCCAGCTTGCGGCCCGTGACGTCGGTGGCGTATTTGACCACCTTGAAGGGGCGGCCGTTGCCGTCCAGGAGCGGGTTGTAGCTGGCCTGGATCCAGACCTCCTTGCCGCCCTTGCCGATGCGCTTGTATTCCGCCGCCTGGAAGACGCCCCGGTTGAGCGACTCCCAGAATTGCCGATACTCGGCGCCCCGCGCATAGTCGGCGTCGACGAACATGCTGTGGTGGCGGCCCCTGACCTCGTCGAGCGAATAGCTCAAGGCTGCCAGGAAATTCTGATTGGCGGTGACGATGGTGCCGTCCATCTTGAACTCGATGACCGCTTGGGACTTGTCCAAGGCTTCCAGTTTGGCCTTCATCTCGCGAGTCGACGCGCTTGATCCGAACATGCCCGTTTCCCTTCGCCGAAAGCTTCTCCATGACGCTATCGCACTACGGAAGGTTGGGTAAGCAGTTCGTTCTATGACTTAAGTCTGATTACAGCACGCGATAAGGTTTAGTGACGGCCGGCGCCTTCGGGCGTCAGGGAAGCGGGTTGACCAGGGTGGACTCGGGCGCGCGGCCGGCGTTGTCGATCTCGACCACGCCGCCGGACAGGCGCAGCCGGCCTTCGGCCAGCAGGCGCAGGGCGAGGGGATAGATGCGGTGCTCTTGGACCAGCACGCGGGCGCCCAGATCGTCGGGGGTGTCGCCTCGCAGCACCGGCACGGCCGCTTGGGCGACGATCGGGCCGGCGTCCAGGTCGGCGGTGACGAAATGGACCGAGCAGCCATGCAGGCGCACCCCGGCCTCCAGCGCCCGCTCGTGGGTGTGCAGGCCCTTGAAGGCGGGCAGCAGCGACGGATGCACGTTCAACATGCGGCCATGCCAGCCGGCGACGAAGTCGGGGGTCAAAAGGCGCATGAACCCGGCGAGGCACACCGCCTCGCAACCGGCCGCGCGGATCGCTTGATCGACCGCGCGGTCGAAGGCGGCGCGCCCGTCGAAGCCCTTGTGGTCGATCACCAGGGTCGGCACGCCGGCCCGCTCGGCGCGGGTCAGGCCGTAAGCCCCGGCGACGTTCGAGACGACCAGGGCGATTTCGGCGGGAAAGGCGGGCTCGGCGCAGGCGTCGAGCAGCGCTTGCAGATTGCTGCCGCGCCCCGAGATCAGAACGGCGGTCTTCAGTCGCGCCATGTGCCCAGCACGCGGGTGCGGTGCTCGTCGCCTTGGCGGGGGACGATGCGGCCGATGCGCCAAACGGTCTCGCCACCTTCGGTCAGGATGCGGATCGCCTCGTCGGCGTTCTCGGGCGCGCAGACGGCGATCATGCCGATGCCGCAATTGAAGGTGCGGGCCATCTCGCCGGGCGCCACGCCACCCTCGCGGGCCAGCCAAGTGAACACCGGCGGCATGCTCCAGGCGGTGGCGTCGATCTCGGCCACGCAAGTGTCGGGCAGCACGCGCGGCGTGTTCTCCAGCAACCCGCCGCCGGTGATGTGGGCCAGCGCCTTGATCTTGCCGGCGCGCACGGCGGCCAGACAGCTTTTCACATAGATGCGGGTCGGCTTCAGTAGCTCCTCGCCCAGCGTCGCGTGGGGCGCGAAGGGGGCGGGGGCGCCATAGGACAGGCCCGTCCGCTCGACGATGCGCCGCACCAGCGAATAGCCGTTCGAGTGGATGCCCGACGACGCCAGACCCAGCACCACGTCGCCGGGGGCCACGTCGCGGCCCTCGATGATCGCGCCACGCTCGGCGGCGCCCACCGCGAAACCGGCCAGATCGTAGTCGCCATCGGAATACATGCCGGGCATTTCCGCCGTCTCGCCGCCGATCAGGGCGCAACCGGACTCGCGGCAGCCGGCCGCGATGCCCGAGACGATCGCCCGGCCGGCCTCGACATCCAGCTTGCCGGTGGCGAAATAATCCAGGAAGAACAAGGGCTCGGCGCCCTGCACCACCAAATCGTTGACGCACATGGCGACCAGATCGATGCCGACCGTGTCGTGCTTGCCGGCCTCGATCGCCACCTTCAGCTTGGTGCCCACGCCATCGGTGGTGGCGACCAGCACGGGGTCGGAGAAACCGGCCGCCTTGAGGTCGAACAGCGCGCCGAAACCGCCCAAGGCGGCGGCGGCGCCCGAACGCGCGGTCGATTTGGCGAGCGGCTTGATGGCCTGGACCAGCGCCTCGCCGGCGTCGATGTCGACTCCGGCATCCCTGTAGGTCAGTCCTTTGGAGCTATCCGGGGTGCTAATGGCTTCCTCGCGGGCTTGATCGTGCTAGAGTGCGGTGCAAGAACTTTGGCCGAAAATACTGCATCCAGGACCGTTTGCAATGCTTGATCTCCGCCTGACGCGGCTTGTCGTGGCCCTCCTGCTGGCCGGCGCCGCCGGGTCGGCGGGGGCGCA
>JADFZP010000073.1 GCA_015232485.1 Alphaproteobacteria bacterium | reverse complement strand
ACCAGCCGATCATCGCGGCGCCGATGCCGCTGGTGATGTGGTCGTAGCCCGGCGCGATGTCGGTGACCAGTGGCCCCAGCGTGTAGAAGGGCGCCTCGCCGCAGACGGCAAGCTGGCGGTCCATGTTCTCTTTGATCTTGTGCATCGGCACGTGGCCGGGGCCTTCGATGAAGACCTGCACGTCCTTGGCCCAGGCGCGCTTGGTCAGTTCGCCCAGCGTGTCGAGTTCGGCGAACTGGGCGGCGTCGTTGGCGTCGGCGGTCGAGCCGGGACGCAGGCCGTCGCCCAGCGACAGCGCCACGTCATAGGCGCGCACGATGTCGCAAATCTCGTCGAAACGTTCGTACAGGAAGCTTTCGCGGTGATGCGACAGGCACCACTTGGCCATGATCGCGCCGCCCCGGCTGACGATGCCGGTCACCCGGCGCGCGGTCAGCGGGATGTGGGGCAGGCGTAAGCCGGCATGGATGGTGAAGTAGTCGACGCCCTGCTCGCACTGTTCGATCAGCGTGTCGCGGAAGACCTCCCAGGTCAGGTTCTCGGCGATTCCGTCGACCTTCTCGAGCGCCTGATAGATCGGCACGGTGCCGATCGGCACCGGCGAATTGCGCATGATCCAGTCGCGGATGTTGTGGATGTTGCGGCCCGTCGACAGGTCCATCACGGTGTCGGCGCCCCAGCGGATCGACCACACCATCTTCTCGACCTCCTCGCCGACCGAGGACAGGATCGCCGAGTTGCCGATATTGGCGTTGATCTTCACCAGGAAGTTCCGGCCGATGATCATCGGCTCGACTTCCGGGTGGTTGAGGTTGCCGGGGATCACGGCGCGGCCGCGCGCGATCTCGGCGCGCACGAATTCGGGCGTCACCAGATCGGGCAGCACGGCGCCGAAGGATTCGCCGTCGCGGCCTTCCGCCGCCTTCAGGCGGCCCTCGTTCTCGCGGATGGCGACGTATTCCATCTCCTCGGTGACGATGCCGGCGCGGGCATAGGCCAGTTGCGTGACGCCGGCCCCCCCGCGGGCGCGATAGGGGCGGGCGCGCAGCGGAAACGGCGGAACCGCCTTCTCGCCCTCGGCATGGCCGTTGTCGATGGCCAGCACGACGCGGCCGTCATAGGCCTCGACCGCGCGCTTGGCGATCCAGGCTTGGCGCGGCTTGGGCATGCCGGCGGTGATGTCGATCGCCACGTCGGGGTCGGTGTAGGGCCCCGAGGTGTCGTAGACCGCCAGCGGCGGCTCGCCGGCCGAGGGGTGAAGGTCGATCTCGCGCATCGGCACGCGGATGTCGGGGTGCAGGCTTCCCGCCACATGCACCTTGCGCGAGGCGGGCAGCGGCCCGGTGGTGACGCTGAACGGTCTGGACGCGATGGTCATGGTCTCTCGCTTCACAAGATGAACTTGGACAGGTCGGCATTGGCGGCCAGGCTGGCGACCCGCTCGCGCACCAGGGCGGCGTCGATGGTGATCGACTGGCCCGAGCGGTCGGGAGCGGTGAAGCTGATCTCTTCCAGCAGCCGCTCCATCACGGTGTGCAGGCGCCGCGCGCCGATGTTTTCGACCGAGGAATTGATCTCGGCGGCCAGATCGGCCAGCGCCTCGATCGCGTCGTCGCCGAAATGAAGGGTGACCCCCTCGGTGGCGAGCAGCGCCTCGTATTGCCGGATCAGGCTGGCCTCGGGCTCGGTCAGGATGCGCTTCAAATCGTCGCGCGTCAGCGCCTTCAACTCGACGCGGATCGGCAGGCGGCCCTGCAATTCGGGCAGCAGATCCGAGGGCTTGGCCAGATGGAAGGCGCCCGAGGCGATGAACAGGATGTGGTCGGTCTTGACGGTGCCGTGCTTGGTCGACACCTGGGTGCCCTCGATCAAGGGCAACAGGTCGCGTTGCACGCCTTCGCGGCTGACGTCGCCGCCGATCCGCTCGCCCGAGCGGGCGGTGATCTTGTCGATCTCGTCCAGGAAGACGATGCCGTTGTTCTCGACCGCCTCGATCGCCTCGCGCACCACCTTGTCCTGGTCGAGCAGCTTGTCGGCCTCTTCCTCGACCAGCACGCCATGCGCCTCGGAGACGGTCAGGCGGCGCGGGCGGGTGCGGCCGCCGAACGCCTTGCCGAACATTTCCGACAGGTTGATCATGCCCATCTGGGCGCCGGGCATTCCCGGAATGTCGATGGTCGGCATGCCGGCGCCGGGCGCCTCGGACACCTGGATCTCGACCTCCTTGGCGTCCAGCGAGCCCTCGCGCAGCATCTTGCGGAACTTCTGCCGCGTCTCGACCGACGAGGTTTCGCCGACCAGGGCGTCGAGCACGCGCTCCTCGGCGCGGTCCTCGGCCTTGGCGCGGACCTGGCGGCGCAGGCGTTCACGGGTCATGGTGATGGCCACCTCGACCAGATCGCGGATGATCTGCTCGACGTCGCGGCCGACATAGCCGACCTCGGTGAACTTGGTCGCCTCGACCTTCAGGAAGGGGGCCTGCGCGAGGCGGGCCAAGCGGCGCGCGATCTCGGTCTTGCCCACCCCGGTGGGGCCGATCATCAGGATGTTCTTGGGCAACACCTCTTCGCGCAGGGCTTCGGGAAGCTGCTGGCGGCGCCATCGGTTGCGCAGGGCGATGGCCACGGCGCGCTTGGCGTCGTGCTGGCCGACGATGAAACGATCCAGTTCGGAAACGATTTCGCGAGGAGAGAACGCGCTCATAGGGATTCCACCACGACGTTTTCGTTGGTGTAAACGCAGATGCCGGCGGCGATCCGCATGGCCTTGCGGGCGATCGCCTCGGCGTCCATGCCGTCGATGTCGGCCAGGGCGCGCGCCGCCGAAAGGGCGAAGGCGCCGCCCGAGCCGATGCCGATCAGCCCGTCCTCGGGCTCGAGCACGTCGCCGGTGCCGCTGATGATCAGCGAGACGTCGCGGTCGGCGACCGCCATCATCGCCTCCAAGCGGCGCAGGTAGCGATCGGTGCGCCAGTCCTTGGCCAATTCGACGCAGGCGCGGGCGAGTTGGCCGGGATACCGCTCCAGCTTGGCCTCCAGGCGCTCGAACAGGGTGAAGGCGTCGGCGGTGGCGCCGGCGAAACCGCCGATGATCTCGCCGCCGCCCAGGCGGCGCACCTTGCGGGCGTTGCTCTTGATCACCGTGGCGCCCAGGCTCACCTGCCCGTCGCCCGCGATGATCACGCGGCCGTCCTTGCGGACCGAGAGGATGGTGGTGCCGTGCCAGATGGCTTCCGATGGGCTGTTCATGTGTTTCCGCGGGTGATCCAAGAGGACGGCAACGATAGCCGGAGGAATCGCATTTGTGAACCCGCGCTTCGGCCGGCAAGGGCTGGCGTGAGGTTTGCGTAGCTGTTAATAAGGGCGGCAACCGAGGGATGGAGGACGGCATGCGACAAGCCGCCATCGAGCGCGACACCAAGGAGACCCAGATCCGCGTCGAGCTGAACCTCGACGGAACGGGGGTTTACGACGTGCGGACGGGCGTGGGCTTTCTTGACCACATGCTCGAGCAGTTGTCGCGCCACAGCCTGATCGACCTGACCTTGCGCGGCGTTGGCGACCTGCATGTCGACCATCATCACATCACCGAAGACAGCGGCATCGTGATCGGCCAGGCGGTCGCCCGCGCCTTGGGCGAGCGCAAGGGCATCACCCGCTATGGCCAGGCGCTGATTCCGATGGACGAGACGCTGACCCGCGTCGCGCTGGACCTGTCGGGCCGCCCCTATCTGGTGTGGAAGGTCGCCTTCACCCGCGACAAGCTGGGCGAGATGGACACCGAGTTGTTCCGCGAATGGTTCCAGGCCTTCGCCCAGGCGGCCGGCGCGACGTTGCATGTCGAGACGCTGTACGGCGAGAACAACCACCACATCGTCGAGTCCTGCTTCAAGGGGCTGGCCCGCGCGTTGCGCCAAGCGGTCGAGATCGATCCGCGGCGCGGGGGCGACGTGCCCTCGACCAAGGGAGTCCTGGGGGGCGGCGCGTGACCATCGCGATCATCGATTACGGATCGGGCAATCTGCGCTCGGCCGCCAAGGCGTTCGAGCGCGCCGTGGCCGAGGCCGGGCTGACGCATCGGGTGCTGGTGACCGGCGATCCCCAGGCGGTGCTGGCCGCCGAGCGGGTGGTGCTGCCCGGCGTCGGCGCCTTCGCCGATTGCCGCCGCGGCCTGGGCGCCCTGCCCGGCATGGTCGAAGCCTTGGAGGACCGCGTGCTGCGCCAAGGCGCCCCGTTCCTGGGCATTTGCGTCGGCATGCAGTTGATGGCCGATTGGGGCCGCGAGCATGGCGACCATCGCGGTCTGGGCTGGATTCCGGGCGAGGTGGTGCCGCTGGCGCCGTCCGATCCGTCGTTGAAGGTTCCGCATATGGGCTGGAACGACCTTCGGCCGCTGAAGGATCATCCCGTGCTGGCCGGCTTGCCGGCCGACGCGCACGGCTATTTCGTGCACAGCTTCCGCTTCGCCTGCGCCGATCCGGCGCACGAGGTGGCCAGCGTCGATTACGGCGGCCCGATCGCGGCGGTGATCGGCCGCGACAATCTGCTGGGCACCCAATTCCATCCCGAGAAGAGCCAGGCGATCGGCTTGGCGCTCATCACCAACTTCGTGCGCTGGCGGCCCTGACATGATCCTGTTTCCTGCCATCGACCTGAAGGGCGGCTCGTGCGTGCGCCTGCTGCGCGGCGAAATGGACCACGCCACGGTGTTCAACACCGACCCGGCCGACCAAGCCCGCAAATTCGCCGACGCGGGCTGCGAATGGCTGCACGTCGTCGATCTGGACGGCGCCTTCGCCGGACGCCCGGTCAACGCCGACGCGGTGGCTTCGATCGTCGCGGCGATCAAGGCGCCGGTCCAGTTGGGCGGCGGCATCCGCGACATGCGGACCATCGAATCCTGGCTGCGGGCCGGCGTGCGCCGGGTGATCCTGGGCACCGTGGCGTTGCGCGATCCGCTGCTGGTCAAAGAGGCGTGCCGCCGCTTCCCCGCCCGCGTGGCGGTGGGCATCGACGCCCGCGACGGCCGCGTCGCCGTCGAAGGCTGGGCGCAGACCTCGGAAATCCAGGCGGTCGATCTGGCGCTGAAATTCGAAGACGCCGGCGTGGCCGCCATCATCTACACCGACATCGAGCGCGACGGCGCGATGGGCGGGCCGAATGTCGAGGCCACCGCCGCCCTGGCGCGGCGCCTGACCACGCCGGTGATCGCCTCGGGCGGCGTGTCGTCGCTCGACGATCTGAAGGCGATCAAGGCGGCCGGCGGCTCAGGGATCGCCGGGGTGATCTCGGGCCGCGCCCTATATGACGGGCGCATCGATCTGGCGGCGGCCTTGGCCCTGATGAAGGACTGACGCCGATGCTGAAGATGCGCATCATCCCCTGCCTGGACGTCAAGGACGGCCGCGTCGTCAAGGGCGTGAACTTCGTCGATCTGGTCGACGCGGGCGACCCCGTCGAGCAGGCCCGCCTGTACGACCGGGCGGGCGCCGACGAACTGACCTTCCTGGACATCACCGCCAGCGTCGAGAACCGCGACACCCTGCTGGGCGTGGTGTCGCGCACCGCCGAGATGTGCTTCATGCCGCTGACCGTCGGCGGCGGGGTGCGCGAGAACGAAGACATCCGCAGGCTGCTGCTGGCCGGCGCCGACAAGGTGTCGATCAACACCGCCGCCGTCCACCGCCCCGAATTCGTGCGCGAGGCGGCCGAGAAATTCGGCAGCCAGTGCATCGTGGTGGCGATCGACGCCAAACAGGTCGCGCCCGACCGCTTCGAGATCTTCACCCATGGCGGACGCAAAGCCACCGGCATCGACGCGGTCGCCTGGGCCAGGCGGATGTGCGAATACGGCGCGGGCGAAATCCTGCTGACCAGCATGGACCGCGACGGCACCCGCCAGGGCTTCAACATCCCGCTGACCCGCGCCGTCGCCGACGCGGTGCCGGTGCCGGTGATCGCCTCGGGCGGGGTGGGCAACCTCGACCATCTGGTCGAAGGCATCCGCGACGGGCACGCCACCGCCGTTCTGGCGGCCTCGATCTTCCACTTCGGCACCTACTCGATCGCCCAGGCCAAAGCGCATATGCGGGCGGCCGGCATCGCCATGCGTGAGGGGTGACAAGCCCGGGCGCGATCTGTTAGGCAGAACGCCCACCGCCGGAACCGAGGGCCATGACCGAACTTCCCAAGAACATTCTCGACGAGCTTTACGACGTCATCGCCAGCCGTCGCGGCGGCGATCCCGAGAAGTCCTACACCGCCAAGCTGTTCTCGCGCGGTCGCGGCAAGATCGCCCAGAAGGTCGGCGAAGAGGCGGTCGAGACCACCATCGCCGCCCTGACCGAATCCAAGGAACGTCTGATCAGCGAAAGCGCCGATCTGCTGTACCATCTGATGGTCATGTGGGCCGACCGCGACGTCACGCCCGCCCAGGTGTGGGCCGAGCTTGAGCACCGCCGCGGCACCACCGGCGTCGACCAGAAGAAGCTGAAGAACAGGTGAGCCATGGCCTATGACCCAAGCAACATCTTCGCCCGCATCCTGCGCGGCGAGATCCCCTGCAAGAAGGTCTTCGAGGACGCGTTCGCGCTGGCCTTCCACGACATCCACCCGCAAGCCCCCGTCCACGTCCTGGTGATCCCCAAGGGGTCCTACGAGTCGATGGACGACTTCACCGCCCGCGCCTCGGAGGCCGAAATCGCCGGCCTGTTCCGCGCCGTCGGCAAGGTCGCCGACATGACCGGCGTGACCGCCACCGGCTGGCGCATGCTGAGCAACATCGGCGAGCACGGCAATCAGGAGGTTCCCCACCTCCACATCCACGTCTTCGGCGGCCGCCCGCTCGGCCGGATGATCGGCAAGGGCTAAAAGCCCCCTCCCCGCTCCGCCATTCCCCATTTGCGCCTTGACCCGCGACCAATTTGCGGGCCACGCATCCGAATAGCGCGAAAATTGGACGCTAGCCTGTTCATAGGAGGTTTTGCTAACCTCCCGGACCCAAGATCATGGCCGAAAGCGCGGGTTCGGTCGCATCAGGATATATCTCAATGGATCTGGCGAAGGTGCAGGAACTGGTGTTCGAAGTGGTGGCCGGTCTGGTGGCCGACTGGGATCTCGACGCCGAGATTGGCGCAACCACCCGGCTGGTCGCCAATCTGGAGTTCGAATCGATCGACATCATCCAGATGGTGGTCGCCTTCGAGGAGCGCCTGCAAAGGCGCAATCTTGGTTTCGAGAAGTTGCTGATGGTCGACGGCCGCTATGTCGACGATTTGTCCTTGGGCCAGATCGCCGCGTTCCTTCACCAGCGATTGGCGGTGGCGGCATGACGCGCACCCTGTTCATCGGCCTGGACGGCGCCACCTTCACCATCCTGGACGAGCTGACCTCGGACCCATATGGCGAGGGCGTCACCATGCCCTTCCTGGCCGGGCTGATCGCCTCGGGCCACAAGGCGCCGCTGCGTTCGACCAACCATCCGCTGACGCCGCCCGCCTGGGTGTCGTTGATGACCGGCCGCAATCCCGGCAGCCACGGGGTATTCGACTTCGTGCGCTTCAAGGACATGGGGCACGACGTCTATTTCACCCTGTACGACGCGCGCGACATCCAAGACGAGACCATCTGGTCGCTGGCCGGCCGCCAGGGGCGCCGCATCGTCTCGCTGAATTTCCCGATGATGGCGCCGCCGCCCGATATCGAGGGCTGCCTGGTGCCGGGCTTCACCTCGTGGAAGCATCTGCGCCGCAACATGCGGCCCGAGGGCCTTTACGACCGCATCAAGGCGATTGACGGCTTCGACCCCAAGGAACTGGCCTGGGATTTCGAGCGCGAGTCGAAAATCGGCGAGGACATGGCCGACGACGAGGTCGAGGGCTGGGTCCGCCATCACCTGCCGCGCGAGGCGCAGTGGTTCCGCATCGCCGACACCCTGCTTGAGCAGGAAAACCCCGATTTGTTCGCCGTGATGTTCGACGGCACCGACAAGATCCAGCATCAGGCGTGGCACGCGCTCGACCCCGCCCTGCGGCCGGCCGAGCCCAGCGAATCCTGGCTGCGCCTGCGCGCCCTGTGCCTGGGCTACTTTCGCGAACTCGACGGCTATATCCGCCGGCTGGTCGAGCGGGCCGGACCCGACGCCCAGGTCTTCCTGGCCTCGGATCACGGCTTCACGGCGTCGCCGCGCGTCGTGCGAATCAATCGCTGGCTGGGCGAGAAGGGTTGGCTGACTTGGCGCACCGCTGGCGACAGCGAGGCCGAGAAGCGCCGCGAAAGCGCCAATTTCGCCTATCTCGACTGGACCAAGACGCTGGCCTTCTGCCCGACGCCGTCATCCAACGGCATCGCCATCCGCGTGGCGCGCGGCCCCGGCGAGCCCGGCGTGCCCGAGGCGGACTACGAATCGTTCCGCGACACCCTGGTCGCCGAGCTGAAGGAGATGCGCGACCCCCTGACCGGCGAAAAGGTGATCCGCGACGTGCTGTTGCGCGAGCAGGCCTTTCCCGGCGCGGCGATGGGCGACTGCCCCGACCTGACCCTGGTGCTGTCCGATTACGGCTTCGTCTCGGTGCGCAACGTCGCCCCGGTGGTGTCGATGCGCGCCACGCCCACCGGCACCCATCACCCGGACGGCATCTTCATCGCCGCCGGTCCCGGCATCGCGCCGGGCGCCTCGGGGCGGTTCTCGATCTTGGACGTTCCCTCGATCCTGATGCACAGCCTGGACCTGCCGGTTCCCCGCAATTTCGAGGGGCGCGTGCCGGATGGCCTGTTCGCCCGCGAGGTGCGGGTCGGCCCGGCGTCGCGCCGCATGTCGGCCGGAACCGCCGCCGAGCCGCAGGTCGCCGACGAGGCGTCCGAGGCCGAGAAGTTGCGCATCCTCGAGCAGCTCAAGGCCTTGGGATATCTGGAGGACTGATGCCCCTCGCGGAGCTGCCGGCGGTCCGGATCAACTATTTGCAGATGCCGGCCGAGGACGAGGCGCCCGCCCCCGAGGATGTCGTGATGGTTCACGGCCTGGCCACCAACATGGCCTTTTGGTATGGCGGTCTGGCCCCCGTGCTGACTCGTTTCGCGCGCGTTACGATCTATGATCTGCGCGGGCATGGTCATTCCTCGATGCCGCCCTCGGGCTATTCGCCGGTCGAGATGGCCGAGGATCTGCGCCTGTTGCTGGATCATCTGGGCATCGAAAGCGCCCATATGGTGGCGCACAGCTTCGGCGGCATGGTGGCGGTGATCTTCGCCTTGAGCCACCCCGAGCGGGTCAAGAGCCTGGTGCTGGCCGATGTCCGCCTGCGCCCGGTGCAGCCCCGGCTGCGGCTGCGCCAGTGGCGTTTCGCGCCGCGCTGGCACGAGGCGCTGGCCGAGGCGGGGGTGACCCTTGACGACGACCATCCCGATTCCGGCATCCTGCTGCTGACCGAACTGGCCCGCCTGACCGTCGAGCGGCCCGACGACGCGCGCCGCCTGAACGAGACCTTCTTCGGCGCCGAGGGCCGCCTGGGCACCCGAACGGCGCGACGCTGGCTGAACATGCTGGAGACCACCTCGGCGTTCGGCGAGATCACCGGCCCCGGCCCCGATTTCCATCGCGACGATCTGAAGCGCCTGACCCAGCCGATCCTCGCCCTGGTCGGCGAGCATTCGATCGCCAAGGCCTCGGCGCGGGTGCTGAAACGCGAATGCCCGAATTGCGTCTTGCGGGTGATCCCCGGCGCCGGGCATTTCTTCCCGCTGTCGCGGCGCCAGCTTTTCGCCCGGCTGTGCCTGCGCTTTTACGCCGCCCAGGCCGGCTGGCGCCCGGAACTCGGCACGAGGCATTAGATGAACCCGCTCGTCTTCGCGCTCACCCCCGCCGGATCGCCCGACCCCTCGCTGGCCATCGCCGCCAGCCGGGCCGGCGCGATCGGCATCCTGAACGGCTGGGGCGGAGCGCCGCTGGCCAAGCTGGCGCGCTTCGCCAAGGGCCGGTTCGGCGTCAAGCTGTCGGCTCCGGCGCCCGATTCGCTGGCCCGGTGCCTGGCGGTGGCCGGCTTGCGGGATGTCGTGCTGGACGTCGAAGACATCGCCGCCCACGCCGCCGCGTTGGCCGCCTTCCGCGCGGCGGGTGGAACGGTGTGGGCCGAAATCCTGGGCTGGGACCCCGCCTACGCCACGTTGCCGGTCGATGGCTGGTGGGCCAAGGGTGCCGAGTCGGGCGGCGTGGTCGGCGAGCAGATGGCCTTCGTGCTGCTTCAGGCGGTGCTGGCCGAAACCGCGCTGCCGGTTTGCCTGCGCGGCGGCATCGGCATCCACACCGGCGCCGCCGCCTTGGCGGGCGGGGCGGCCGGTCTGGTCTATGACGACCAGCTTCTGCTGCTGGGCGATTCGCCGCTGCCCGCCGAGCACCGCCGCCGGCTGGAAAGCTTCGGCGGCACCGAGACGCTGTTGACCTCGCAAGGACCGGGCCGGAACTTCCGTCAGTGGGCGCGGCCGGGCGCTAGGGACGCCGAAATCCTGCCGATCGGGCAGGCGGCGGCGCTGGCGCGTGGTTTCCGCGACCGGCTGGGCTCGGTCGCGGCGGTGGTCAAGGCGGTGGTCTCGGCCGCCGGCCATGCCGATCTGGCGCTGCGTCACGACCTGCTTGGCGAGGGCTCGGCGCTGGCCACCGC
>JADFZP010000072.1 GCA_015232485.1 Alphaproteobacteria bacterium | reverse complement strand
TCCTCGATTTGTCGGACGCGCTCGCGTGACACGCCGTAATGCACGCTCAGTTCCTCGAGCGTCGGCGGGTCCTCCTTGAGGCGGCGTTCGGTCAGGATGTGGCGCTCGCGGTCGCTGAGGCGATCCAGCGCCTGATTGAGCAGAAGCTGACGCTGGTGGCGCTGTTCGGCCTCGGCCAGGATGGTTTCCTGGTTGGGGGCCTCGTCGGCCAGCAGGTCTTGCAGTTCGGCGTCGCCCTCCTCGCCGATCGGGATGTTGAGCGAGCGGTCGCCCTTCAGGCGGCGGTTCATGTCGATCACGTCGACCTCGGAGACGCCCAGTTCGATGGCGATCACCTTCACCGTGGCGGGCGACAGGTCGCCCTCGGCCAGTTCGCGCATGCGGCCCTTCAGGGTGCGCAGGTTGAAGAACAGCTTCTTCTGCGCCGCCGTGGTGCCCATCTTGACCAGCGACCAGTTGTGCAGCACGTACTCCTGGATGGTGGCGCGAATCCACCAGATCGCATAGGTGGCGAGGCGGAAGCCGCGGCCGGGGTCGAACTTCTCGACCGCCTGCATGAGGCCCAGATTGCCCTCGGCCACCAAATCCTCGAGCGGCAGGCCGTAGCCCGAGAAGCCACGGGCGATCTTCATCACCAGCCGAAGATGGCTGCCGACCAGCCGACGCACCGCCTCCTGGTCGCGATGGTCTCGCCAGCGCGCCGACAGGGCGCGCTCCTCGTCGGCGGCAAGCATCGGAAACTTGCGCACCTCGTCGGCATAGCGGGCCAATCCGTTGTCATGACGCATGGTGACGAGGTTCATTTCTCGATCCTTGATTTCCCTTATCGGGTTTGCCCGATCCCGTGGCATGTCCGCCATCGTGCTTTCGATATGGGCACGAACAGGGAACACGGCAAGACTTGCCCCATTGGCGCGGTAGGACTTTCGTCTGCCCCCTCCGGACGGCATTGGCGGATCGGCCGGGCGGCCCCAGATCGATGTCCATGCGCTTCGTCCCGCTCGCCGCCGCCTTGATCGCTTGGGCCGCCTCGCCCGCTTCGGCCGAGGTGTTTTGCGCGCGCGACGGCTTGAGCCTGGAATGCCTGTTCCCGGCCGGCGCCCCGCCCCGCGCCACCATCGCGGCGCGGGCCGACATGCCCGGCCATCTGGTGGTGCGCTGGCGCGAGGAGAGCCTGTGCCCGTGGCGGCGCGAGTCGTTCGGAAGCGGCACCATCGGACCCTTGGTGGCGGGCCAGCACGCCCCGCTGCCGTCGCGCGCCGCCGGCCAGGCGCTGACCTGCCCAACCCTGATCACGCTGCGCTGTTCGCTTTCGCCGGTGGTGTTCGGGCCGTCCGGCGCGGCGCGCGCCTCGTGCGACGCGGTGGCGTTGATGGTCGCCGGCTGACGCGCCCACCCGAAAGCCGCCCGATCGGGTGGTTTTCTCCCCCCCTGTAAAATATTCGCCCACTGCCCGCTGAGGTGTTCCGCGCCCTGTCGCGCGCAGGCATGGTGTGCGTGCAATGGAGACAGGAGAAACGTCCGATGGATCAGTCAAGCCGCTACGTCGATCTCGCCCTTAACGAACAGGATCTGATCGCCGGCGGGCGCCACGTGCTGTGCGCCTATATCATGAAGCCGAAGGCGGGCTACGGCTATGTCGAAACCGCTGCGCACTTCGCGGCCGAGTCCTCGACCGGCACCAATGTCGAAGTCTGCACGACCGACGATTTCACGCGCGGCGTCGATGCCCTGGTCTACGTGGCCGACGAGTCGAAGCAGTTGATGAAGATCGCCTATCCGGTCGATCTGTTCGACCGCAACATCATCGACGGTCGGGCGATGATCGCCTCGTTCCTGACGCTCGCGATCGGCAACAATCAGGGCATGGGCGACGTCGAATACGCCAAGATGCACGATTTCTACATGCCGCCCAAGTACCTCCAGTTGTTCGATGGCCCGGCCATGAACATCGAGGACATGTGGCGCGTGCTGGGCAGGCCGCATGTCAACGGCGGCATGGTGGTCGGCACGATCATCAAGCCGAAGCTGGGCCTTCGCCCCCAGCCGTTCGCCGACGCCTGCTACCAGTTCTGGCTGGGCGGCGACTTCATCAAGAATGACGAGCCGCAGGGCAACCAGGTCTTCGCGCCGTTGCGCGAGACCATCCGTCTGGTCGCCGATTCGATGAAGCGCGCCCAGGACGAGACCGGCGAGGCCAAGCTGTTCTCGGCCAACATCACCGCCGACGACCCGTTCGAGATGATCGCGCGCGGCGAATACATCCTTGAGACCTTCGGCGAGAACGCCAGCCACGTCGCCTTCCTGGTCGACGGCTACGTCGCCGGCGCCACGGCGGTGACCACCTGCCGGCGCCAGTTCCCCAGCCAGTTCCTGCACTACCACCGGGCCGGCCACGGCGCGGTGACCTCGGCGCAGAGCATGCGCGGCTACACCGCCTTCACCCATCTGAAGATGGCCCGCCTGCAGGGTTCGTCGGGCATCCACACCGGCACCATGGGCTTTGGCAAGATGGAGGGCGACGCGTCCGACAAGATGATCGCCTTCATGCTGGAGCGCGACGTGGCCGACGGGCCCTACTACACCCAGAACTGGTACGGCATGAAGCCCTGCACCCCG
Organism: Alphaproteobacteria bacterium; assembly: GCA_015232485.1. Lineage (GTDB taxonomy): Bacteria > Pseudomonadota > Alphaproteobacteria > Rhodospirillales > Magnetospirillaceae > JADFZP01. The sequence continues at coordinate 8,066 of JADFZP010000072.1, read as the reverse complement.
ATCATCTCGGGCGGCATGAACGCTTTGCGCCTGCCCGGCTTCTTCGACAATCTGGGCCACTCGAACGTCATCCAGACCTCGGGCGGCGGCGCTTTCGGGCACAAGGACGGCCCGGTGGCCGGCGCGCACTCGCTGCGTCAGGCTTGCGACGCCTGGATGGCCAAGGTCGATCTGGTCGAATACGCCAAGACCCACCCGGCCCTGGCCGGCGCCTTCCTCAGTTTCCAGAAGGATGCCGACACCCTCTATCCGGGCTGGCGCCAGACGCTGAAACTCTAGTATATTAGACGACCTAAATATGAAACGGCGGCGGCGCCCCTCTTTCCGAGGGGTCGCCGCGAGACCGTAAAAAAGAGAGGAGCGTCCGTCGTGTCGAGGAAACACCCCATCATCGCCATCACCGGCTCGTCGGGCGCCGGGACCAGCACCGTCAAAGACGCCTTCGAGCACATGTTCCGCCGCGAAGGCACCAAGGTCGCCGTTGTCGAGGGCGACAGCTATCACCGCTACAATCGCGTCGACATGAAGAAGGCGATGGCCGAGGCGGAAGCCAAGGGCAATCGCAACTTCAGCCATTTCGGCGCCGACGCCAATCTGTTCCAGGAATTGGCCGAGCTGTTCCGCACCTATGGCGAGACCGGCCGCGGTCGCCGCCGCTTCTACATCCACAACGCCGACGAGGCGGTCCGCTTCAAGGAGCAGGGCGTCGCGGCGGGCGAGTTCACCGAATGGGAGGAACTGCCTTCCGACACCGACCTGATGTTCTACGAGGGCCTGCACGGGGCGGTTGTCACCAAGGACGTCAATGTCGCGCAGCATGCCGATCTGCGGATCGGCGTGGTGCCGGTGATCAACCTGGAATGGATTCAGAAGATCCACCGCGACACCAAGATGCGCGGCTATTCCGAGGCCGCCGTGATGGACACCATCCTGCGGCGCATGCACGACTACGTGCATTACATCGTGCCGCAGTTCAAATCGACCGACATCAACTTCCAGCGCGTGCCGGTCGTCGACACCTCGGACCCGATCATCGCGCGCGACATCCCCACCGCCGATGAAAGCCTGGTGGTGATCCGCTTCCGCAACCCGGACCGCTTCCGCGTCGACTTCCCGTTCCTGCTGCAAATGCTGAACGGCTCGTGGATGTCGCGGCGCAACACCATGGTCGTGCCGGGCGGCAAGATGGGCTTGGCCACCGAGTTGATCCTGACCCCCATCCTGCGACGGATGATGGACGACCGACGGACCCTGATGGGCGGCTGAGGCCCCAGCACCTCTCGGCGGCTTGCGTTGACGGGCCGGCTGGGGAAGACTGCGTCGATGCGCGATCTTCCCCAAGCCGCCCTGCTGACCCATGCCGATAGCGAAGCCTGCCGCGCCATCCGGCGCGACCTCGAGGCCGATGGCTGGTCGGTTTCCGACGCCCGCGACATCGACGCGGCGGCCACCCCCGGCCTGCTGGTGCTGGGACTTGGACCCTGCGACTTCGACTCCGTCGAGACCCTGATCCGCGCCTTCGCCCAGGTGGCCGCGCCGGGCGCCTTGGTGGTTGGACTGTTGGAGCGCGAGGCGTGGACTCCTTCCCCCGCGTCCCCCCTCCACGCGGCGGGCCAGGCCGGCCTGTGGGCGCTGCTGCGCTCGCTGGCGTTGGCCATGGCGCCCGGCCTGCGGATCAACGCCGTGGCGCCGAATGGGGCACCGACCCCCGACCTTTGCCGCGCCCTGCGCTTTGTCCTTGCCGCGCCGGCCATGACGGGGCAAATGATTGCTTTGGACGGCCCGATAGGATCGATCGCCCGATGACCCTCCCCAATGTGGTGCAGCCGCTGCGTATCGCCGACGCCCGCGTCTCGGTGCGTCACGTCTTCGTGCGCGATCTGGTGCTGAGCTGCTCGATCGGAGTGTACGTCCACGAGCGGAAAGGCCCCCAGCGGGTGCGCATCAACCTTGACATGGCGGTGCGCGAGGCCGGCGTGGTCGGCGACGACCTGGCCAATGTGGTGTGCTATGACACGATCGTCGCCCGGGTGCGCCTGATCGCCGGAGCGGGGCACCTGAACCTCGTCGAGACCCTTGCCGAGCGCATAGCCGACATGTGCCTGGAAGACCCCCGTGTCAGGATGGCGCGTGTCCGCGTCGAGAAACTGGACGTCTTTCCCGACGCGACCAGTGCGGGAGTCGAGATCGAGCGCTTCAGCCCCCTTCCGTGAGTCCCTCTTGACATTGCGGGAATGGCTGAAACGAGCCGGGGCGGCGAGTTTTGCACAGCCACCCCTCGGCTTCCCGATAGCTGACAACGAGTCAAGGCGATTCTGCTGAACTGTCAGGTCGGCTTACGGGAATCTAGTCAAGCCATTGATTTCGAAGGATTTTGCGTGTTTGCCTTTTTTTTGAGCAAAGGGGTGACTCCCGCAGTTCCCCTAGCGTCACCCACGCGGCGAAAGGGCTTACCCACAAACTTGTCCACAGGATTGGTGGATATGTCCGACGCCATGCGGTGGAACCTGCCGCGCCGCAAGGCGTACGGCCGATGGGGGAGGCGGCGGGCGGAACGATGAACGCGGACGGAACCCAGCCGAGTGGCGTCGCCGTCGTTCTCGACCATTTGAGAAGGATGCCGTCGAGCCCCGGCGTCTACCGCATGCTGAACGCGCGCGGCGAGGCGCTGTACGTCGGCAAGGCCAAGAACCTCAAGAAACGGGTGACCGCCTACACTCGCCTGGACCGGCTGGAGCCGCGCCTGTTCCGCATGGTCGCCGAGACCGTGGCGATGGAGGTGGTGACCACCCACACCGAGGTCGAGGCGCTGCTTCTCGAAAGCAACCTGATCAAGCGGCTGAAGCCGCGCTACAACATCCTGCTGCGCGACGACAAGTCGTTCCCCTACATCCTGGTGACCGGCGATCACGAATGGCCGCAGATCGTCAAACATCGCGGGGCGCGCGGCCGCAAGGGCGAGTATTTCGGCCCGTTCGCCTCGGCCGGCGCGGTCAATCAGGCGCTGTCGCTGCTTCAGCGCGCCTTCCTGCTGCGCTCGTGCTCGGATTCGGTCTTCGCGTCGCGCACCCGCCCCTGCCTGCTGTTCCAAATCAAGCGGTGCAGCGGCCCCTGCGCCGACCGCATCGCCCAGGACGAGTATCTGGGTCTGGTCGACCAGGCGCGGCGCTTCCTGTCGGGCCACAGCCAAGACATCCAGAAGCGACTGTCCGCCAGCATGAGCGAGGCGGCCGAGGCGATGCGCTACGAGGACGCGGCGCTGTTCCGCGACCGCATCCGCGCCCTGTCGCGCATCCAGGCGCATCAGGACATCAACCTGCCCGACATCGAGGAGGCCGACGTGGTCGCCCTGCACCAGGGGGGCGGGCAATCCTGCATCCAGGTGTTCTTCTTCCGCTCGGGCTGCAATTACGGCAACCGCGCCTATTTCCCGGCGCATGCCCAAGACGCGCCGGAAACCGAGGTGCTGGCCGCCTTCCTGGGCCAGTTCTACGACGACCGCCAGCCCCCCCGCGAGATCATGCTCAGCCACGTCCCGGCCGATTCCGAGCTGCTGGGCGAGGCGCTGTCGATCAAGGCGGGGCGCAAGGTGACGCTGTCCATCCCCCAGCGCGGCGACCGCCGCAAGCTGATCGACCACGCCCTGCTCAACGCGCGCGAGGCGCTTGGCCGGCGTCTGGCGGAAGGCGCCGCCCAGCACCGCCTGCTCGAAGAGACCTGCCGGGTGTTCGGCCTGGACGCCCCGCCCGAGCGCATCGAGGTCTATGACAACAGCCACATCCAGGGCAGCGACGCGGTCGGCGCGATGATCGTCGCCGGCCCCGAGGGCCTGATGAAGGCGCATTACCGCAAGTTCAACATCCGGGGCGCCGATCTGAGCCCCGGCGACGATTACGGCATGATGCGCGAGGTGCTGACCCGCCGCTTCGCCCGCGCCCAGAAGGAAGACCCCGAGCGCGCCCGCGGCCTGTGGCCCGATCTGGTGCTGATCGACGGCGGCGCCGGCCAATTGTCGACCGCCTGCCAAGTGTTCGCCGATCTGGGGGTCGAGGGCGTCCAACTGGCCGCCATATCGAAGGGCCCCGACCGCAATGCCGGACGCGAACGCTTCCATATGCCGGGTAGAGACGCCTTTTCGCTGGAGCCGAAGGACCCGGTGCTCTATTTTCTCCAGCGTCTTCGCGACGAGGCCCACCGCTTCGCGATCGGCACCCATCGGGCGCGCCGGTCGAAGGGGCTGGGCCAGTCGACATTGGACGAGGTGGCCGGAATCGGCGCCAAGCGCAAGAAGGCGCTGTTGCATCATTTCGGCTCGGCCCGCGACGTGGCCCAGGCCGGACTGACCGATCTCGAGGCGGTGCCCGGAATCAACCGGGCCATCGCGAAAAAAATTTATGACCACTTCCATCCGGGCGACTAGAATTCGCCGCCACACTCTTGGGTTTCGCTCTCCGCATGGTCACCAGCCTCCCCAATCTGCTCACCTTCTCGCGCATCGCCGTGATTCCGCTGGTGGCCGGCACCTTCTATCTCGAAGGTCCGTGGACCAATTGGGCGGCCTGCGGCCTGTTCGTGGCGGCGGCGATCACCGATTTCTTCGACGGCTACGTGGCGCGCAGCCGCAACCAGATTTCGACGCTGGGCCGCTTCCTCGATCCGATCGCCGACAAGCTGCTGATTTCGGCGGTGCTGTTGATGCTGGCCGCCTTCGACCGGGTCAGCGACGTCTCGGTGCTGCCGGCCCTGGTCATCCTGCTGCGCGAGATCCTGGTCTCGGGCCTGCGCGAGTTCCTGGCCGAATTGCGGGTCGGCATGCCGGTCAGCCGACTGGCCAAGTGGAAGACCGCGCTGCAGATGATCGCCCTGCCGGTGCTGCTGGTCGGCGATTCGGGACCGACCTTCCTGGCCACCCGCCAGATCGGCGAGGTCTGCCTGTGGGCGGCGGCGGCCTTGACCTTGATCACCGGCTACGACTATCTGAGGGCCGGGCTCAAGCACATCCACGCCACCCCCGTGCCGGAGCGCGGCGACGCCCGCCCCTCCGGCTGAACGCGAAACCCTGGAGGCCGCCATGGCTGACCTGAGCTTGGACGAGGCTTTGGCGAGCCTGCGCGACGTGCCCTGCGTGGCCGGCACCGAATTCGTGGCGCTGGGCAAGGCGCTGGGCCACGTGCTGGCCGAGGACGTGGTCTCGCCGCTGTCGGTGCCGCCGCACGACAACTCGGCGATGGATGGCGTGGTGTACGCCCAGGCCGACCTGTCCCCCGACTCCGAGACCCGCCTGACGCTGGCCGGCACGATCGCCGCCGGCCATCCGCTCGACCGCCCCATGCTGCCCGGCGAGGCGTTCCGCATCTTCACCGGCGCGCCCATTCCGGTCGGCGGCGACGGCGTGGTGATGCAGGAGGATTGCCGCTTCGAGGACGGCGCCGTGACGCTGCCCGCCAACCCGCGGATCGGCGAGCACATCCGGCGCGTCGGCGAGGACGTCACCGCCGGCGCCCAGGTGCTGACCGCCGGCACGCGTCTGCGGCCGCAGGAGGTGGGCGTGGCCGCCCTGATCGGCCGCACGGGGCTCGCCGTGCGCCGGCCGCTCAAGGTGGCGGTGCTGTCGTCGGGAGACGAGGTGGTCGAGCCCGGCCGCCCGCTGCCGCCGGGCGCGATCTACGACTCGAACCGCCCCACCGTGATCGCCCTGGCGCGCGCCCTGGGTTTCATCGTCACCGATCTGGGCCGGCTGCCCGACCGCCTGGACGTGGTCAAGGACGCCCTGGCGCGGGCCGCCAATGACCACGACGCGATCATCACCACGGGCGGCGTGTCGGTGGGCGGCGAGGACCACATGCGCGCCGCCGTCGAGTCGTTGGGCCGGCTCGAGCAGTGGCGGCTGAAGATGAAGCCGGGCAAGCCGGTCGCCCTGGGCGAGATCGGGCGCGCCCGCTTCATCGGGCTGCCCGGCAATCCCGTCTCGGCGATGGTCACCTTCATGATGATCGCCCGGCCGCTGCTGCTGCGCATGTCCGGCGCGACCTGGACGACGCCGCCGCGCTTCCCCGTAGCCGCCCGCTTCGCCCTGCGCCGCAAGCCGGGCCGGCGCGAGTTCCTGCGCGCCCGTCTGATCGTCGACCAGCAAGGTCTGGGGGTCGAGACCCACCGCTCGGACAGTTCGGGCGTGCTGACCTCGATGGCCTGGGCCGACGGGCTGATCGACGTGCCCGCCACCCTGACCGAGGTCACCCCCGGCATGATGATCGACTACCTGCCGCTGTCCGAGGTGCTGTCATGAAGATCCTGTATTTCGCCTGGCTGCGCGGCAAGACCGGAGTGGGCGAGGAGGACGTCGATCCGCCCGCCCAAATCGCCGATGTGCGCGGCCTGGTCGAGTGGCTGAAGACCCGAAGCGCCGGCCACGCCGACGCCTTCGCCGATCTGTCGCTGGTGCGGGTCGCCGTCAACCAGGACCACGTCCAGCCCGACCACGCGCTGAATCCGGGCGACGAGGTGGCCTTCTTCCCCCCCGTCACCGGGGGCTGACCATGATCCGCGTCCAGGCCGAGGACTTCGACCCCGGCGCCGAGTTGTCGCGCTTCCGCCAGACCACCACCGATGTCGGCGCCGTGGCGACCTTCCTGGGGCTGGTGCGCGGCGATGGCGGCCTGATCGCCATGACCCTCGACCATTATCCCGGCATGACCGAGCGCCAACTCGAAGCCATCGAAGCCGAGGCCCGCCGCCGCTGGCCGCTGGCCGACGCGCTGGTCATCCACCGCCACGGCCGCCTGCTGCCCGGCGACAACATCGTCTTCGTCGCCACCGCCTCGACCCACCGCCAAGCCGCCTTCGAGGCCTGCGAATTCCTGATGGACTGGCTGAAAACCAAGGCCCCGTTCTGGAAATTCGAGGAACACGCCCAAGGCGGCGCCTGGGTCGAAGCCAAATCCACCGACGACGCCGCGGCGGCGCGGTGGGAGTGATTGAGATTGCCGGACACCGCGCCACGTGCGAAACTTTGTCGGCAGGAGGATCGAGATGCCGCTGTTCCGCAGGGACAAACTCCAGGAACCCGCGCAACGGGTTCTCGACAGCTTTAAGATGACCAACACGTCGCCGGAATTCGACGATGCCGAGGCCGTGCGTTACATGAAAGCCAATCGCTCCTTCTTCATGAAGGACATGGACGATCTGGTCGACCGCCTCGACCTGGATGGCATCAGGGAAGCCCTGAAGTAGGCGCCATGCCTCTATCGGACACCAAGTTCAATCAGCGCATCACGCTGCTCCAGACCTCCGCCGAGGAGGTCGCGACGCTTCTTACCAAAAGACTCACCGAACGTCTTGGTCCCCTTCCCCCAGGGGTGATCCCGGTGCGCCCGACGCCCCGGCACGAAGTCTTCTCGGACATCGTCTCCCGCTACTCAGCCGAACTTGATTGTTTCAAGGCGTCCCATTTTGTCGACGACCGACGGGCGAACAATTCCAAGATCGCCGGATTGCTCATCAGGGTGCTGATCGGCAGAGGGGTCGAGGACCTGTTCGTCCCCCACCCTCGCCTCGCACGGTTCGGATTGGAGGTTGAAGCCGGCATCTATTTCGTCTGGCACCTTACCTGTGCGATTCTCGTTATCGAGCAGCGACGGCTTGAGCCCGGCTTCAAGAGAGACTTCCTCGGCGCGGTGGCCTCGTGTGACGAGATGCCGCGTGAGGTCGCCTGTTTCGCGACGGCGGCGCTCCGCAAGGCCTTCGGCGACCCCCGTGTCGACCTGGACGATGGCCAGTGATCGGAAGGCGCACATGAGGATCAGGACTCATCCGGGCGAGGTGCTGGTTGAAGAGTTCATGAAGCCCGTGGGCCTTTCATCGGGCGACCTCGCGATGGCTCTGCGGATTCCGCCGGAGCGGATCGAAGCCATCTTGCGCCAGCGGCGCGGCATCTCGGCCGACATGGCCAAGCGGCTCTCGCGCCACTTCGGCACCACGCCGCGCTTCTGGCTGAACCTTCAGCGGGCGCACAGTCACTCGAACGCCCACACATCCATCATCAAGACACCGTAAGTACTGCTGGTATG